>JAAYTW010000217.1 GCA_012517955.1 Candidatus Zixiibacteriota bacterium
CACACGAAATCGGCCTGGAACGGATTCATGTTACGGAGGCTTGGGCGGCCGGATACACGGGGCTTGGCCGGGTAATAGCCAATATGGACACCGGCGTTGACGGAAACCATCCGGCCCTGGTCGATAGATGGAGAGGCACTCACGGAGGCACGCCGGCCAACAGCTGGTATGACCCATATACAACCGGCTGGACATACCCACAAGATTCCGGCTCGCATGGTACTCATACGATGGGGACTATATGCGGAAGGACTGCTGACGGAGATACTATCGGCGTAGCTATCGACGCGCTCTGGATAGCGGCGGCGGCGATTGATAGGGGAGACGGAATCAGCGGAACGATTTCCGATGCTATATTATCTTTTCAATGGTTTACCGACCCCGATGGCAATCCCGCCACTCAAGACAATCCCGATGCTGTTGGTAATTCCTGGGGCATTCCGGATGGTTATGGTTATCCCAATTGCGATCAATCTTTTTGGGTTGCTATAGATAACTGTGAAGCCGCCGGAACGGTGGTCATTTTCTCCGCCGGTAATGAAGGTTCAAGCGGTTTGCGTTCGCCTGCCGACAGGGCTACTACATTGTATAACTGCTTCAGCGTGGGAGCCGTCGATGGCAACGACCCAAACCTGCCGATAGCCTATTTCTCCGCTTTAGGTCCATCCGAATGCGCAACCGGCCAATTGGCAATCAAACCGGAAGTTGTCGCCCCCGGCGTCAGTGTCAGAAGTTCGGTACCGGGTAATAGTTACGCCTCGTACAGCGGAACATCGATGGCCAGCCCGCATGTAACCGGTTCAATAGCGTTAATCAGACAAGCTAATCCGAATATACCAGTAAATACGATCAAGGAAATCTTAATCCAAACCTCACAAGACCTTGGAACAGCGGGCGAGGATAACACTTATGGCAACGGCATCATAAACGTTTATCAAGCTTGTTTGATGGCCGGTGGTTTTGGAAATGTCGATGGTTATATAAGAGATATCGCCAATTCAAATCCTATTCCGGGAAAAATCGAAGTTGTGGGTACATCGATTCAAGTAAACGCCAATTCCTCCGGATACTACATTATGGGTTTACCTGACACGACTTTAACCCTGAAAGGTTCATATTTCGGTTATCTGCCTACCACGCATGTGGTCACAGTTATTGCTAATGATACTGTAAGCCAAGATTTTTATCTGACACAAGCTCCGACGGCAATACTTGGCGGTACGGTAAGTATCCAGGGCGGCGGCGTTGTGCCAAACGCGATTGTAAGAATACTTGACACGCCACTCGCTCCTGACACGACGAACGCCAGCGGTATATATCAATTCGCGGCGGTTCCTATCGGGTCAACATATAAGGTACAAGTTACCGCAATCGGGTATAGCAAGGGATTGGATTCCATCCAGGTTGTGGCCGGCACTAATACGCTGAATTTCACCTTATGGCCGGCAGAATCGTTCGAATTGAACAATGGCGGCTACGTTGGAGATGGAGTTTGGGAATGGGGAACACCGACCTACGGCCCACTGACGGCCTACTCCGGCGCTAAATGCTGGGGAACAGTCCTCGCCTCAACCTATCCCAACGATGCTGACGACACATTAAAAAGCCAGCAAGTTTACATATCATCGCCAAATGCATCACTGGAGTTTTATCACTGGTTCGCTTTTGAAAACAGCTATGATGGTGGTAATGTCGGAGTATCCACAAATGGCGGCGTATCCTGGAATGTCATTGAGCCAACCGGAGGTTACCCCGACAACCAAATAACCGGGTTAGATGATGAACCTGGTTATACCAGCAATAGTGGCGATTGGGTACACGCCGAATTCGATTTATCGGCATACTATGGCCAGAATATCATTATCAGTTGGCGCATGGGCAGCGATGGTTCGATATATTACGCCGGATGGTATATCGACGATGTCGTAATCAAAGGCGCCCAGCCTCCCGAGCCGCCGGCTTTGCAATGGAGCCCCGCCTCATACAATGTAAGCACATCAATCGGCGGTCTGGAGGTTAGGAATCTCACGTTGACCAATAACGGCAACGGTCCGCTTTATTATTCATTGTCATCCACGATTTATAATTCTTTGCGGCCTGTTATCAATCCAGACGCCAATATTCCGATAGGATTACTGGCTATCGATAACACTAAGAGCGAATCGAAAGCAGAGCCATATTATCCGCCGGTGATTAATGGCCATGGCGGGCCCGATATTTATGGGCATTTCTGGAAAGATTCCGATGAAATGGGCGGTCCAAGCTATAGTTGGGTTGATATTTCCTCGGTTGGCACGCGCGATACCCTGACCGATGACAGCTATCGCGGTCCGTTCAATATCGGTTTCACATTCCCATATTTTGACAGCGCGTACACCAGTTTATATATAGGTTCAAACGGCTTTTTAACCTTTGGCGCGGGAAGCTCATCCACCGGGAATACCAACTTACCGAACAGCAACACGCCAAATAATCTAATAGCAATCTGGTGGGATGATATCAATCCTGGCGCAGGCGGGCAGATTTACCATTACTTCGATAGCGCGAATAATCGCTTTATTGTCAGTTACGTAAATGTGCCCAATTACTCCTATGGCGGAGCGCTGAATTTCCAGGCGATTCTCTATCCAAACGGTAAAATCACGTTCCAGTATGGGACCATGGATTACGGCACCGATCCGGATACGCTTCACGGCGCGACAATTGGTATCGAAAATTACAACGGTACCGATGGTTTGCAGGTTGTATATAACGCCAACTATATGCATAACAACCTGGCAATCGATATTGTTAAGGGATGGCTTTATGTGACGCCGCGTGTTGGGACAGTTGCCGCGCACAGCAATACCAATGCGGTTGTGACATTCGATGGTTCGGCGTTGCTGGCCGGAACTTACACCGGCAATATAAATCTTCAGAGCAATGACCCAACCAATCCGAACGTAAACATACCGGTTACATTCAATGTCGGTTCGGGCGGGACTCCTAATCTAGTAATTACGCCGGTTTCAATTTCCGATAGTCTTGCCACGGATAGCACAGCTATCAAAACAATTAAGGCGAAAAACACCGGGACTGGAACTTTGGCGATTACATATAGCACCGCTTCAGCCTGGCTCCAATTCCTGGGCGGTTCGCAGTATATCGCGCCCGGCGATAGTCTTCTAACGCAGGTTACGATTAACAGCGCCGGTCTTGCCCCCGGAATCTATAACGGCGGCATTCATTATGTCTGC
>JAAYTW010000218.1 GCA_012517955.1 Candidatus Zixiibacteriota bacterium
ATAATGAATGGCAATCAGCATATAGATTGCCTGCCATAATTAATAGGCCCGATACAGGTTCTTATGGCGCTTTCTATAATCAATATGATAATAATCTATATTTCACTTCAACTAATGCTTTAGATAATTCGAATCTTGCTATATTTTCGGCTTTATATGCTAATGGTATTTGGCAGCAACCTCAAGCACTAACAGAAAATATTAATGGCTTTTGGTTTCCTAATGATTGTTATAGACATGAAACTGAAAATGGGTGGATAAACGCCAATGGGAGACTATTGTTTTTCGATAAGATGATTTGGGAAACGAGTTGCGTCGATTTTACGGCATGGCTATTTTATTCTGAGGTTAATTCATCTGTTACCGAGAATCGAGATAAATCAATTGATGATAGATGTGTAATTGTTTACCCAAATCCATCAAATTCAAATTTCGCATTTGCATTTAATAATTAAGTATGGATTCGGGAATTTAAAAATTTTTAATCTAAATGGGCAACTGGTCTATAATCATGTAGTAGGGTCAGGCTTATCGGTAATTATTTGGAAAACCATGGACGCGGGAAAGGAGATGGCTTCCGGAATCTATTTCGCACAAATAGAGTTTTCAAAACTGATAGTTACCAAGAAACTCATCTTCCTTAAATAAACCATTCTTAACACTAAAGGAGGGAAAATGTTTAAATATGTGCGATATGCAATAGCGCTTTTTCTATTAATAATCCCAAATATTGCTATAGCTTACAAATTTTACCTCGTGCCCGGCGGTTGTCCACAATTGCCGGTACAGATAACCGGTTATAGCTATAAGAACCAAACCTAAATCAGCGGCCCTGCTTCAATTTTCAATAAGACTTCAACCAAAGATTTTCACCAGTATTTTCAGATCCCAGAATAACCGATACAGTCAAAAATAATAATTTTAATTTATTGGGGCGGCTTCAAAGGCCGCCCTTACAAGAAATTTTCGTCTTTATTACTTACATCATGAACGGATACTTGAAATCTTTCGGTGGTACGAAATTCTCTTTTATCGTGCGCGGGGATGTCCACCTAATCATATTCAGAAGCGACCCGGCTTTGTCGTTTGTTCCCGAAGCTCTCCCGCCGCCGAACGGTTGTTTGCCCACGACCGCGCCGGTCGGTTTGTCGTTGATATAGAAATTACCGGCCGCGTGGCGAAGGATATCGCCGGCTTTGATGATGGCCGCCCTATCTTTGGCGAAGACTGCGCCGGTTAGGGCGTATGCTGAGGTGTTATTGCAAATGTCAAGTATCTTATCATATTCCCCATCTTCATAGACAAATACCGTCATTACCGGCCCGAAAATTTCCTCTTCCATGAGTTTAAAGTGGGGGTTGGTGGTCAATACCAATGTCGGTTCGATAAAGTATCCTTTGGAATCATCGCACTTGCCGCCGAACACGATTTCGGCTTCGTTGGATTGCCTGGCGTAATCGATATATTCTTTGATTGAATCGAACGCGTTCTTATCGATAACCGCATTGATAAAATTGCTGAAGTCTTCCGGTGAACCCATCTTGGCTTCCGACGCGTACTTCATCAACAATTCCTTCACTTTTGGCCACATCGATTTTGGGATATACGCCCGCGAGGCCGCCGAACATTTCTGTCCTTGATATTCGAAAGCGCCGCGGAAAATGCCCACCGCCACTTCAGTTGGATCGGCGGAATTATGCACCATCACGAAATCTTTGCCGCCGGTCTCGCCGACGATACGCGGATAACTCTTGTAATTGGCGATATTCTCCCCAATAATTTTCCACATGCCCTGGAACACACCGGTGCTGCCGGTAAAATGTACTCCCGCCAGGTCTTTATGCGTAAGCACATATTTGCTGACATCGCTTCCGCGCGGAGTTATCAGGTTAATGACCCCATCCGGCAAACCAGCTTCTCGTAAAATTTCCATCACGAAATGCGCCGTGTAAACCACGCTTGATGCTGGTTTCCAGATTGAAGTATTGCCCATAATTGCCGGGGCCGTCGGCAGGTTACCGCCGATAGATACGAAGTTAAATGGGGTAACAGCCAGCACAAATCCCTCGAGAGGACGATAGTCGCTTTGATTCCATGTCAGCTGGTCGTTCTCCGGTTGCATGTTGAAAATCTGCTCAGCGTAATAAACATTAAATCTGAAAAAGTCGGCCAGCTCGCAAACCGCGTCGATTTCCGCCTGGAATGCGTTTTTGCTATGCGCCAGCATCGTGGCGGCGTTCATCTTATAGCGATATGGACCGGTTAACAAATCTGCGGCTTTAAGAAATATCGCCGCCCGTTGAGCAAACGGCATCTTTTCCCAGGCTGGCTTGGCTTTGGCAGCGGCTTCGATTGCCATATCTATTTCGGCCTTGCCGCCTTGATAGTAATGACCCAGCACATGCTTGTGGTCATGGGGGCATGTCATCTCGACTTTAGTGCCGGTTTTGACTTCTTTGCCTCCGATAATCATCGGGGCTTCGATATAGGTTTTTTTCAGTGTTTCAATCGCGGCTTTTAGTTTGTCGCGTTCGACAGAACCCGGGCAGTAGGAATAAACCGGCTCGTTTTTTGGCACCGGTATTTTAAAATTACCCATTTTTAATCTCCAGTATTAAAATCAAAGTATCGTTAAACATCATTAAAAACCTATAACTTAATAAAATAACGATTAGATTCATAATAGTCAAGATTTAGACGCGATTGTAATCTTTGGCGAATTGCGGCCGAGGAATAATGCCTTATCGCAATTATACTTAGCGATTAGCCGTTGGTTTATTTAATCAAGATTGCCCTTTTAACAAACGATTCATTTCCGGCAGTCAATCGATATAAATACATCCCCGATGAGAACCTACTGCCATCCCAGATTACCCGATATTGCCCCGCTGGTTGGATTCCCTGATTCAGCGTTTCCACTTTACGACCTAATAAATCATAGATATCGATACAAACACTCGATTGTTCAGGCAGGGAATAACCGATAATCGTTCGGGCGTTGAACGGGTTGGGGTAGTTTTGGGAAAGACCGAAAACCTCCGGAGTCTGTTGACCTTCATCGACTGATACTCGCTGAAGGTTATAAATCATCAGGGTATTTTCTCGGAGCGTGCAGATTTCATAGTTGTCATCATTATTATAATCGCTAAATGGCGCTACGGGATAATCCGGAATTGCAATCACCGCCCGTTTGCGGCCAGTTGAACCATCATATAAGTAGTGATAACTAGTTATATCGTTATAAACCACAACCTGCGGATTGCTATATAATGGCAGGCGCATTACACATAATACTGAATCATTATCCCCAAGTTGGGTAATCCTCCAGACTGGCGTAGTATCCGGGACTCCTTCAACGGATAAACAATTATCATAAATATAGGCGAATTCGCCCCCAGATCGTTGAATCGCGATATCTCCCAGAGTAACCCCTTTCCATGGCCAATCACCGTGATATGTTATTGAATTTAGCAGGGTGTCGGCGAATACTCTGCCGGTATGATTGAACAAATTAGCGAAAACCGACCGAGTACACATATCCATAGACAATACCCAGGTTTTATAGTCCGATATACTAAAGATGTAAAGTCCTCCGTTAATTCTGATTGGCCTAAAATAAGATGTCGCGCCAGCGACTGCAGTATTTTGTAAATTTAGGTTATTACCGTGGATAATTTTCAGAATACCATTTTGGTATGCGTCGAATATAATATTGTGATTTGCCCACTGAAAATCAGTCTGTTGATAGAAAATTCCTATGGTTGCCCCGCTGGTGTCACCTTCCAGGCCTTCTACAAAAATATCAGTAACTGTTTCCGAATGCTCATGTTGGCCCTGCATCATGGCGTTATAAACACTATAATTAGCAAGCCGGAATAAAGTATAGTTAATATTTAAAAATGTTGGACCGTCATAAACATTAATCCAGACCGTATCATAGTTATTCTGTACGTTAGGTCGGCCGAAGGGTTCTTCAAAAAGCATCACGATATCCGCGTATCCATCGTTGTTGCGGTCTCCCACGGCGAAGAACCGATATAAATCGCCAAAAGCCGGACTGGTCCAATAAACCGTTTGGTTGGGTGGATTAAATACATAGATATTCTGCCCGCTCCGGCAGAATATTTCCAGATCGTTGTCGCCGTCGGCATCGGCAAATTTGATTTCGCCGGCACAGAGGATATAGGGGCTGATCCAGCAAATCTCGAAATTAGCGCCATTATAAATATACAGATGAGTTCCGGTGCAGACTACAAAATCCTTAATATTATCTCCTGTCATTTCTTCCACATAAACAAATGAGATCCAATCAGGCGTTTGAATCCGAACCAATTCACACAATTGAAGCGTGTCTACTTGTCCTAATCCTATCGAATAGAACATCAACACTATAAGCACTGCTAATAGCGATTGGAACATGATAAGCCTCCTTTTGCTTGTTATAATTTCGATGGG
>JAAYTW010000219.1 GCA_012517955.1 Candidatus Zixiibacteriota bacterium
TGGAAAAGGGAAGGGAGACGGTATCCCCCTGATTGTGGGGAAGGATGGGTTAAGGAGTATTCGGATATGGTGGAAAGATTGACCAGCCGCCGGCCTATTAAATAGATTGGACACATACTCGACTCCGGCTATTATTGAATCTGAACAAACCATAAAGGCCAGGGAGAGAGTTATGTGTCCAACAGGATATTACATGATTATTAGCCAAAGTAAAGAACCCAAATTGTTCAGGTATGAATTGGTACGGTTTGCCAAAAAGCATGGGGTTAAGCCTGCCGCCAGAGCCTTTAAAAACCACCCCCAAGACTGTCCGCAAATGGCTGGCAAGATGGTAACCAGGATCACTACGCGGCTTGGATGACCAGAGCAAGGCCCCTAAATGTAAATCATCCAAGATTGATTCGGCTCAAAGAAAAATGGCTATCAAATTCAAACAGCAACTCAAAGCCTGGGGAGCCCAGAGGATTAAAGACCAGTTCCATTTGCGCATCTCGGTCAAAGCCATTCGGCGCATCTGGAAAGAAAAGGGCTTACTTAAAAGAAAACGACGTAAACGCAAAACCAAAAACGACCTGCGCCGGATTAAAGCTAAATGGCAGGTATTTGAACAAATAGATGTCGATACTAAAGCTTTGTTCGATATCCCCGAATACTGGCCGCAGATGAAAAAACTTGGCTTACCCCGTTATCAGTACACCGCCCGAGATGTCGTCAGTGGCCTGATGTTCACCGGTTACGCTCAAGAAAACTGCCTGACCTGCGCTACCCTCTTTATTCAGGTGATTATCAATCACCTGCAGAAATGAGGTCGAATCCTTCCCCTCACCCTTTATATTCTTCGCTAAAATCAACTATTACAACCTCTGGTTCAATGTCGCCAGAATAAATACCTATAAACAAAATCAAACCCCCTGGCAGATAATTCACCGCCGCGACCTGACTATCAATCCAAACATCGCCAGACTCCCAGCCATAAACCTCGATAATTTGCTAAAATTAAAACTTGCCAAACCAACCAAAAGGGGATACTATTTTGTCCCCTATCCCTGTTCAGTAGAAAGCGTCGTGACAGTTAAAGGGTACATTGAGTTTTTTAATTCGGGTAATGATTATAAAACGCTTTTTATAGCTTTTCGCGTGAATTAATATCGCGCTAATAAAATCTTTACTTTTTTGGGTTGCAAATTGAGTCATATCAAAAAAATATCATCGACTTGTAATTTTTTACTTGAAACTTTTAACGGAATCTGTAATATTCGCTATCCGGACGTGGACGTCTTCTTGGTAGGTAGAGTTCTTCCTCTGCTTAAGGAGGGATTGGAAGATTCGAGCCATTTATAAAACAGCGGCCTTTTTCTTGATTGCGGTCGGCATAACGATGGCTGCCGAAGGCGGGCGGGTTGTAAGTGTGTCCGCAATTAGTACATTGAATAGCAATCGGTATTCACCCGGCGATTTTGCCAAAGACAATGATTCAAAAGATTCACTAAACCTTATTACGAATAATCCAGGCGAAATAAGGCTTTACTGGACGGCTCCCGGAGATGACGGCTACACCGGGAGGGCGGCGCGTTATGAGGTGCGGTTCTGGGAAGCGGAATTTGGACCAATCGACAACGAATGGAAATGGCGGCGAGCCACTCTGGTCGGAGGAGCGCCTCTGCCATCAATGGCTGGAAATACCGATTCAATGACAATCAGCGGGCTTGAATATGGAGCTCCGTACTATTTTTGTTTAAGAGCTTATGATGAAGCCGGCAATCAATCGCCGATATCGGCCTCGGTTCTTTTCACCGCCGGAGACATTTCAAACGGCACGATTGTTCCCGGCGACGCCAACGGGAACGGCGAGGTGCATGGCAATGATGTGTTATATCTTATATCGTATTTTAGAGGAGCAAATCCGCCGCCGAGCCCTTACTTGAATGGCGACGCCAACGGCGATTGCAACGTCGACATAGGGGATATAACGTATTTGACTCGTTATCTAAAAGGGATTGGGAATCCTCCAATAATGGGGCAGTGTTTGAGACTGCGCGATATAAATATAAGCGACAATTCATCTGCTCGATAAATATAATAACCTACCTGGCTTTCATAATTCTTTGATTCTTATTAAATTCTAAAAGAACTTTTCGCTTGCTCCGTATTATAGTCTAAACTATACTCATAAAATGATATCCGGAATAATCCGGAGTCGAAGAGGCGGTTATGGCTAATTTACTGACAAAGATATTTGGTTCTAAACATGAGCGCGATGTCAAGGCCCTCCGGCCTATCGTAGATCAAATTAACGAAATCTATCAGACTCTCGCGGATAAACCGGATGATTGGTTTATTCAGCGGACACGAGAATTTCAAAACCAACTTGCTCCGTTGGGACAAAAATTTTTAGAAGAAGTAGAGCAAAATCGGGACATAGATTCAGAGCGGCGAAAACAGCTTTACAGAGAACATGTCGGCGAAGCTCTGGATGAAATACTTCCGGAGGCGTTCGCTATGGTCAAGGAGGCCTGTCGACGTCTGGTGGGCAAATCGTGGGATGTTTGCGGTATCACCACGACATGGGAAATGGTTCCTTACGATTGCCAGTTAATCGGCGGTAT
Source organism: Candidatus Zixiibacteriota bacterium (assembly GCA_012517955.1). GTDB lineage: Bacteria > Zixibacteria > MSB-5A5 > UBA10806 > 4484-95 > JAAYTW01. The sequence goes on from JAAYTW010000219.1 coordinate 2,607, forward strand.
TGTATTGCACCAAGGAAAGATTGCCGAGATGGCTACCGGCGAAGGGAAAACGCTGGTGGCCACCCTACCATTATATTTGAATGCTTTGGTAGGATTGGGAGCTCACCTTGTCACCGTAAACGATTATTTGGCCAGACGCGACTCAGAATGGATGGGGAAAGTATATGAATCGTTGGGATTGAGTGTCGGTTGTATCCAGAATTCAATGACGCCCGCTGAAAGACGAGAACAATACAGAAAAGATATCACCTACGGCACCAACAATGAATTCGGTTTCGATTACCTTCGCGACAATATGGCTGTTCATGTCGACGAGATGGTGCAACGCGGATTTTTCTATGCCATAGTCGATGAAGTTGATTCCGTCTTAATCGATGAGGCCAGGACGCCGCTTATCATTTCCGGGCCGGTCGAATCTCGGATGAATGAACGATTCAGCGAAATGAGGCCGCTGGTGGCCAATCTGGTGAAAAAACAAAATCAGCTTTGCGCCAATTTTATTTCGGAGGGCGAAAAACTGCTGGAACAAGGACAGGAATACGAAGCTGGAATTAAATTCCTCATAGCGGAACGAGGAGCCCCCAAAAATAAACGATTGGCGAAACTATATAAAGAAAAAGGGATAAAACAGCTGACCCAAAAGGTTCTGCTCGACTACATGCGCGATAAGAAAATTCACGAGTTGGATAATCAGTTATATTTTTCTATCGATGAACGCGAGCATACCATAACCCTGGAAGACATGGGACGGGCTTTACTTTCGCCTGACGATCAGAAGTTATTTGAAATTCCGGATATCGCTGAAGGGTTAGTGGCAATCGATAACGACCCTAATTATAACGATGAAGACCGAATTCGCGCTAAAGAGAATCTTTATAAAAAACACGCCGAACGTTCGGAAAAAAATCACGCCATAAACCAACTTCTACGGGCCTATCAACTTTTCGAAAAAGACGTGGAATATGTGGTTCAAGATGGCAAGGTGATGATAGTCGATGAGTTTACCGGCCGTTTGATGCCGGGACGGCGTTATTCGGACGGACTCCATCAGGCAATCGAAGCCAAAGAAGGCGTGACTATCGAAGGCGAAACGCAAACTCTGGCCACTATTACATTGCAAAATTTCTTCAGGATGTACGAGAAACTGGCCGGTATGACTGGAACCGCAGAAACTGAAGCGGCCGAGTTCTGGGAAATATATAAACTTGATGTCGTGGTTATCCCTACTAATCGGCCCGTCAGACGTTTCGATTATGAAGACCAGATTTATCGAACCCGCAATGAGAAATATAAAGCTATTATCGAAGAAATAATCCGCCTGCATAATCAGAATATTCCTGTGCTGGTGGGCACTGTATCGGTTGAGGTATCGGAGATACTCTCGCGCATGTTGAAACGTCAAGGGGTTGGTCACGCGGTCTTGAACGCAAAATACCACCAACAGGAAGCCGAGATAGTCGCCCAAGCCGGTAGACCCGGTTCGGTTACGATAGCCACCAATATGGCCGGCCGCGGCACCGATATCAAACTGGGTCCAAACGTAGTGAAATCGCCGTTTTGTATGTTGGTCAAAGCAGTTTCTGACGAAAACGAATGCCCGTTCTACAAAGAATTGAATTGCGAGCAGGACGTACCCTGCGGCCTTCATATTATCGGCACGGAGCGACACGAAGCCAGACGAATCGACCGGCAATTACGCGGTCGCGCGGGACGCCAAGGGGATCCGGGCAGTTCCCGCTTTTTCCTTTCATTGGAAGATGATTTAATGAGACTGTTCGGCTCGGATAGAATCGCTTCAATTATGGATAGAATAGGCGTGGGGGAAGGTGAAGTGATTGAGCATCGGATGGTAACCAAAGCGATTGGCCGGGCGCAACAGCGGGTCGAGGCCCAAAATTTCGCCATCCGCAAACACCTGCTGGAATATGATAACGTGATGAACAGCCAGAGGGAAGTTATTTACAGCCGCCGCGCCGACTGTTTGAAAGGCAAGAACCTTCGTGATAATACAATCGAGCTCGTTCAGCAGATTATAGAAGATAAAGTCTGGGCGTTCTGTCCGGAAAAATCATATCCGGAAAACTGGAACCTACATGGGCTTAGAGACCAAATGCGCAATTTGTTCTTGATGGATTTTAATTGGCCGCAGGAAGATGTTCTAAAACTCACGCAAGCTGAAGTTATTCGCAGGTTGGCCGATGGCGCCATGAAAATCTATGAGGAAAAAGAGCGGATACTCGGCGAAGAAATAATGCGCCGGCTGGAACGTTTCGCGTTTTTAACCGCAATTGATTATGAGTGGAAAGAACATCTTTACGAAATGGACCAGCTTCGTACCGGAATCGGCCTGCGCGCCTATGGGCAGCGCGATCCCCTGATTGAATTCAAAAAAGAGGGTTACCAGATGTTCATGGAGATGCTGCAGCGCATTGATGAGCAAGCCATTTCGAATATCTACAAGCTAAAACCGGTATCGGAACCTACTCGTATCCCCAGAGGTCAAATAGTCGCGGCCAAACAATCGACTGAAGGCATGGGAGTGGCTTCGGCGGTAAGATCGGCCGGCGGCGATAGTATAGATCCGGTGAAAAGCGGAGCCGATGATTTCGAGAAACCGCGTCCGGTCCATGTGGAAAGAAAAGTCGGCCGTAACGAGCCATGCCCCTGTGGTTCCGGGAAAAAATATAAACATTGTCATGGCAAAATCGAATAAGGACTTTAATAAAAGAGGCAATAATCATGAATAGTCTTATATATTTTTTGTTAGGCCGAAAAATTAAGACCCGAAACATCATGTCGCTTGCTTACGCGGCTGTATTGACCATCCTGTTTTCAAGCTCATGCGCGGAACAACCCAAACAGATTACGATTCTTTATACGAACGATATCCATGCGCATTTCCTTCCGGCGCCCGCGTTTCGTGATAAACCCCCGATCGGAGGATTTGTGGCGCTCGATTATTATGTGAAGCAGCAGCGCGGGCTGGCTCCCAATTCGTTGTTATTGGACGCCGGCGATTTGATGACCGGTAATCTGATATGCGATATGGAATACAAGGGCGCGGAAGGCGGCTTCCTTATCGAAATGATGAACATGATAGGCTACGATGGGCGCGTGTTCGGCAATCATGATTGCGATAAGCAAATCGGAAATTTGCGCCGGATGAACGAACTGGCTGTTTTTCCCACTATTTGCGCGAATTTCAAGGATTCATTAGGACGTGATTTTACTCATGAGCAGTACAACATCTACAATATAAATGGCGTTCGTGTCGGCGTTATTGGGCTTACATATCATCCGATGGCTGGGATGGCCAATCCAACCAGCTTATTGGGATTTAATTCCCTTGATCCAATCGAAACGGCCCAAAAGCTCATTGGGCAAATCGATTCACTTACGGACATAATTGTGCTTCTAACACA
>JAAYTW010000220.1 GCA_012517955.1 Candidatus Zixiibacteriota bacterium
AAGTATTCGCCGGTCTGTATCTGGCAGAAGTATATTCCCGATGGATACTTGTCGGCGTTCCAGATTACCGAATGGCGACCGGATGGCTGAATACCATCGGCCAAGGTTGCGATTGCCTGTCCGAGGATATTGTAGATTTTGATTGTCACGATGGCTTGGTCGGGCAAATCGTAGCGGATTACGGTAGATGAATTGAACGGATTGGGGTAGTTTTGGCGCACACAGAATGAATTCGGGACTGCATCGGGATTCTCGCGGATATCGGAAGCGGCATTATCCACGAAATTGTAATTACGGGTCATCAGTAAGTCATGTGATAGCATCGGCCATTGGTCGGCTGGCCCCGTCGAATCGGGGTATTGGTACAGCTCAAAGCTGATTGCATGGCCGTTTTCTGAAGTATATGATTCGGTCGCCATACCCATATAAAGCCGATTTAGGGGCTTATAATAGCCAAAATGTGGCGGCATTTTGAAGTACGCTCCACCTATCCGAATTGGATATGCTGGCAATTCGTTACCAAGATAATCAATTCCGAATAATGGGCTATAACTAAAATAACGCGTAGTATCTCCCACTATAGAATCGGTATAAACAAAGTTAAAATCAGTAAATATTTCACTGTGGCGATCGCCATTTAAATCGACTATGATAAAATCCGTAAATGAGTATCTGATTTGTCCTTTTGTATCGCGGTAAGTACGCGGCCATCCTTGTAAGGGAATCTTAGCGATGTCAACGAAATAAAAAGAAGTATCAGCTTGAAAGCCGATTTCCAGGTTGCCATCGCCATTGATATCCGCGGGTATCGGATTCTGGCTGATAAAGGCATTGGGAAAATAAAGCGGCCAGGGATTTTTCTCCGCACCCGTATGTTCGTAAATATGAATTTCGCTGTTAAAAATCAATCCGGGATGCCATTGGCTTGATGTCGCGATAATTTCCGGATAGCCATCGTGATCGAGATCAGCTAATGTCGGTTGGGCGCCGCTATAACAATAGTAGTAAGATGTGTCGGATATAGTGATAGGGAATCCAGGAAGGTTTGAACCATCAATCTGGAAAGCATAAATATGATTAAGTCCGGCTACGATAAGCTCATTTAACCCGTTTAAATCCAGATCGCCGACACAATACGATGTAGGAAGCGCCCCGATGACATCGGATGGTAGATCAATAGGCCAGCCGTCGATAATATTTCCAAATCGGTCAAAACAAAATAATAATCGACTATCGGGAATGCTTACCATTATCTCATATTCGGCGTCATCATTGAAATCGGCTACGTTAATCGCGCCGATAGTATTCGTATACAACCAGGGAAATCCTGGCATGATAGTGCCGTCATCATCAACTAAAACGAGACAATCGTAAAGGAAAGCCGATGGATTATGGTAAGAAGTACGTATCGAACCATACTTAATGATTTCATATCGATTATCATGGTCAATATCAACGATGACAAGATTGCTTCCGCCAAACAAGATAGTGTCGTTAAAAACGAAAGGCCAATTGGATAAGGGCGTGCCGTTAATATTACATTGATAGATCTGATTCCGGGAACCGGCAAAATATACAGTCATTTCATTGCCTCTTATTGAATCAAGAGCAATGAGTGGGGAGCAATAGAAACTTCTATCGCTTGGCGGCGTATTTAATGGCCAACCCGTGACCATTTGTGGAATCTGGGTATATGCAAGTACGCCAAACATTACAATACAACAAGTCAGCGATAATTTTATGGCTAAGCCGCTATGCCCGCACATTATATTTCTCCATTTCCGGCCGCCGATAATGAACTCGGCGGCCTAAAGTCAAGGATGACAAAATTAAATTAATTGTTATTGACTGCCAACCTCGGCACCATGTACTGTCAATTTCACTTCCTGAATACCGCTTCCGTGGGTTACAATTTCAACATCGCTTCCATAGCACTTTGAACCGTCTGCCAATACTACCCATAGTTTATAATTGCCCGGGGGAAATGTTGTTGAGCCGCTAGAATATTCGTGTGAGGCGTGAAGGTGATCAATCCAACAATATACGGGATCACCACCCGATGTTGGCGTAATTGCGACTTTATCGCCCATGGTACAATCGCAATCTTCGCCGGTATACACAACACTGCCATAAAAACCCCCATCGGCAAAAGCGAAAACCGAAAACGCTGCCGCCAAGAATATTGCGGCCAGATATTTCGAAAACATAAAAGCTCCCTCATTTTATTAGTGAATTAATACTGAATACGCACCAAAGGGTTGTCTAATGGAGGAGCCCGCGATAAGCAATAAAATGGGGGGGTATATCTATAATAGCCGGTCAAGGCATGACGGATTTGTAAGTTTAAACCTAACATAAAACCCCAGCCCTTCGGATTATGCGGATTCCATAGGTGCAATCAGGCTTCAATATTATAATACTATACCGGAGTTATTTGTCAAGGAAATAATAAATTCATAATCTCATTCGGATTGTCGGGTTTCTCGTCCGCCTTCGGCGGACTCGGAACCGCGACCTACTTTGATAGCCCCTGATGAGTCAGCGCGACTTCCAGTTGAAGCATTTCATGCTGTCGGGTTTCCGCACGCGACAGCGGCGGTCAGGTACGGAGACCTGACCGCACAATAAAGTTGAAGCATGGCTCGGCCGTTGCTATTTTATCAACATCATCTTGCGTGTAACCAAGTATTCGCCGGTCTGTATCTGGCAGAAGTATACGCCA
>JAAYTW010000221.1 GCA_012517955.1 Candidatus Zixiibacteriota bacterium
AAAATCGGCGAACAGGTTATCGGGCAATATGGTTTTCAGGTTGAAGATTTCATGCCCGACAGAATCAAAACGACTTTGACTACCGACAAAGATGTTTATTACGGCGGCGACCAGATTCAAATATCGGTGAATGGCGTATACCTGTTCGGGCCAGCCTGCGCCGGAAATGCCGTTAGCGGTCATATAACGATTGAAAGCGATGTATTCAAGCCGAAAAAATGGGAAGATTACGATTTTGATTCGCATCTGCGCACATTTACGCCGATGCAAATCGATTTGCCAAGCGATAAGCTCGATAATATGGGAAATCATATTTATACCTACCAACTTTCACAAAACCTAAGACCCCCGGCCAGCTTGAAGATGCTCATTTCGGGTACCGTTTATGAGGATGGCGGACGCGCGGTTAGCGGCTACAAAGCGGTGGCGGCGCATCCCTATAATATATATCTGGGGCTGCAAAGGATTACGCATGGACATAGTAAAATAAATGAGCCCGTAGCAGTAAATGCGGTGGCGGTCAACGGCGCAGGTAATATCGTCGCGCTCGATACTGGCTGGGTGAAATTCTATCAGATTGTTTATCAGAATATCGTAAAGCGTGATTCTTACGGAATCTATCGCTATATGTCAGAAGAATCGGAGCAGCCGGTTGATTCGGCGTTTGTCTCTATCAGGGACACGACCGCTATGGTGACATTTACTCCTCGAAATTATGGCGCATACCGAGTTAGATTCACGAGTCCTCGCACCGACCATGCCACAGCCACCGATTTCTATGTGTCGGGCTGGGGATATGCCGCCTGGTCGATGGCCAAGCCGGATCGAATCGAACTTGAACTTGATAAGAAGCTTTACACGGCTGGACAATCCGCCAGAGTTTTAGTCAAAGCGCCTTTTTCCGGTAAATTACTGGTTACGGTCGAAAAAGAAAAAGTGTTAGATATAAAAACCTACACGCTGGACAGTAACACAGCCCAAATCGATATCCCGGTGAAAAAGGAGTACGCCCCGAACGCCTATATAACCTGTACACTGATAAAATCGGCTAATTCGCTGGAGCGATTTTCGCCGGCCCGGGCGTTCGGGATGGTATCGCTTCCGGTGGATAACACGGACATGAAAATCACTATGGATATCGACGCGCCGAACGTTATGAAGCCACAGGAAAAAGTGGATATCAAAATCAAAACCAATCTGACCAAAGGCACTAAGCTTACGGTGGCCGCCGTCGATCAGGGGATATTGCAGTTGACCGGATTTAAAACTCCCGATCCGTTCGATTTCTTTTTCGGGAAAAGGAGACCTGCTTTGGTGCCATATGATATTTATTCGATGGTGTTTCCCAACGTAAAGCCGGGCGAATCGAACCTGGCTCCCGGCGGAAGCGCCGCCTTTGACGCCGCCCGAAAACGCCATTTAAATCCTCTTAACGCGCGGCGGGTAAAACCGGTGGCCCTTTGGTCGGGGATTGTGTCGGTGGACGCGGAAGGTATCGCGCATGTGGTATTCGATGTGCCGCAATTTAATGGCAAATTGACCGTGATGGCGGTGGCGTTCAACGAAAGCAAATGCGGATCGGCCACCGATGAAATTACGGTTCGCGACAAAATCGTAATTCAGGAAAGCCTGCCGCGATTTATAGCCCCGGGAGATAAAATCAATACGCCGGTGGTTGTGTTCAATAATTTGGGACAGGCTGATAGTATCAGCGTAACGATGAAAATAGACGGCGCGGCCAGACTGATATCGAAACCGACCGTACGCTTGTATATTCCGGATAATGGCAAAGGGATTGCCAATTTCAGTTTTGAGGCGTCCAATAAACCGGGGAAAGCACATTTCGAGATGACGGCCACCAACGGCGTTGAGAAATCGAAAGAGAAAGTCGAGATGGCCAATCGTCCCGGCCAGCCGCTGTTGACGCTGCATGGGTCAGGAACGGTTACGGCGGAATCTTCGGCGACCATAACGTTGCCATCGCACTGGGTGGAAGGCACGGCTGAATATGACCTCAAGTTGTCCTCGCTGCCGGCGCTAAAAGTCGCGGGCGGGATTCAATATCTGCTAACTTATCCTTACGGATGTCTCGAACAGACAACCTCACATGTGTTCCCGCTTCTGTATTTCAACGATTTGGCGCGCGTGGTTCAGCCCGAAATATTCGGCGGCAAAGGGCAGGAGTATTTTGTCGCGGAAGGGATTCAGAAAATATCCGGCATGCAGTTGTCATCGGGAGCGTTCGAGTACTGGCCTGGTACTGGTTGGGTTTGCCGTTGGTCAACGATATATGCCACGCATTTTTTAATCGAGGCGCGCAAAGCGGGTTATCAAGTAAACGATAAGGTTTACGATAAGGCAATTGATTACCTTCAGGAAATAGTTAAGGAACCCACAAATGAGGCGGAGCACGGAGTCAGCCGAATTTATACGGCCTATGTATTGGCCAAGGCCGGGAAACTCGACAAGAGCATTATCAATGAACTGAAGAAGCTCAATATGGTTGTGATTCCGGTTTATTCTCGATTCCAGTTGGCGGCGGCGGCGGCATTGACAACCGGCCTGGATGATGCTATCGCTCTTATGCCAACGGAGGTACAGCCGCAGAAATACGCCCCGGAAAACGGCGGGAATTTCGATTCGGACATACGAGCCAACGCGATTATTCTCGATGTTTTGACCGAAATCCAGCCGAATCACCCATCGATACCGATATTGCTCAAGCAGGTTACCGACGATATCTGCGTAAACAGATGGTACACCACCCAGAGCAACGCATTTGCCTTGATGGCTATGGGCAAGTTTCTTCGCACGCAGGGAACGCCGGAATATACCGGCACTATCGAGATAAACGGGAAGATGTTCCGTTCTTTCGATACTAAGGATTTCCATGTTAACAGCGGCGAACTTGGCGGAAGTCCTATCACAATAAAAATCAGAGGTAAGGGGAACTGCTATTATTACTGGCAGGCATCCGGGGTTAGCACCGAAAAGGCGGTGAATGAGTTCGACAACAAGCTCGAAGTCCGGCGGCGTTACCTGGATATCAACGGTCAACCCGCCGATTTATCACGGATACATCTGGGCCAGCAGTTGGTCGCTGAGGTTTCGATTGTGGCAACCTATCAGGATTTAAGCTACGTAATAATCAATGACATGCTTCCGGCCGGTTTTGAAATAGAAAATCCGCGATTGGCCACCAGCGGTCGTTTGCCCTGGTTGCCCGCCAATGATTGGAAAGTTTCGTATATGGATATCCGCGACGATCGGGTGTTATTGTTCAGTGATTTATGGGCGCGGCAAAAACAAACTTATCATTATTTGATAAGGGTTATCTCGGCTGGAGAGTTTTCGATTCCACCGGTGGCGGCCGAATGCATGTACGACCCGACAATCGCCAGCGCGGCCTCATCGGGACAGGTGATAATCGGCGATGGCGAATAAACAAAAAACTCTTGGGCGCCGGCGAAAATACGCTGGCGCCTTTTTATTGACGTTCTTGAAGAAAATATTCTTAACCATTTAATATAGTAATTCGTAGTAGACTATCAGAAATAGTATGATTAGGATTAATTAATCCGCAGGAGGTTATTTTGCGAGATAATGGCGGGAACAGGTTAAAGATGCTTATAGGAATAATGGTGACATTTGTATGTCTGTTCAACCCGATTTTTTCTCAGTCGGAAAAACGATATACTATTAGCGGATACGTAAAAGATTCGTCAAGCGGCGAGGCGCTAATCGGAGCATCGATATATGTCGAGCAATTGAAGGCCGGTTGCAGTTCGAATACGTATGGATTCTATTCGCTGACGCTTCCGGAAGGCAGCCATGATCTGGCAATCCGGATGGTTGGGTATA
>JAAYTW010000222.1 GCA_012517955.1 Candidatus Zixiibacteriota bacterium
ACATCGGGGAAAACCGTAAAAGTGTTTCTTAAATTAGAATCCGGCATGGGAAGATATGGCCTTCCATCGGCGGAATTGATTCAACTTGCCGACGCCGCGGCCAAATTACCGGCGATTAAAATTATCGGCGTTTCCACCAACCTGGCCGATTCATCCAACCATGACTCCGAATTGACCCAAAAGCAATTTGCTGAATTTTCCTCGCTTGCTCTCGGCGATTTTAATTTCGAATATAGCGGAATCGAAAATTCCGGCGGCCTGCTCTACAATCATCATGAGAAATACAATCTGGTTCGCGTCGGAATTGTTCTATATGGCGTTTCGCCGAACGGCAAATTACCCGATGGCATAGAACCGGTGATGAGCCTTAAAAGTCGAATCGTTCAGCTGAAAAAATGGCCGGCCGGACGTCCGATAGGTTACGGGGGACATTATACCCCTAAACGCGATTCTCTTATCGCTACTATTCCGCTTGGTTACGCCGATGGCTACCCATGGGCGTTATCGAATAAGGGAATCGCTTTGGTTGGCGGCAAACGCGTCCCGGTGGTCGGGCGGGTATGTATGGATGCCCTGATGCTGGATGTTACCGATGTACCCCTGGCAAAATCCGGCGATGAGGTCGTTTTGATGGGGCGACAAGGCGCCGAGACAATCAGCGCCGAAGAAATCGCCGCGGCCGCCGGATCGTTCCCCTATGAACTCATTTCCTGTTTCGCTGACCGCTTACCGCGAATTTACGTGGAATAGCTGATGTGTTCCGGGTCAATCTAAATGTCGCCGATATCCGTCTTCGACCACGTTTCAAATCGGAGCGTGTGACCCAGGCTCTTTTTAACGAACCGCTGGAAATCCTGCAGCGTCTCGAAAACTATTCACATGTCAGGCTTTGGGATGGGTATCAGGGATATATCAACAACAACTTTTATGATAGCCGACCCGAATTCGGCGGCGATATATTCGTAATCAGCGCCGTTTTCGCCCCGATTTTCGTTTCGCCTGATATCGATTCGTTGATTCTGGGGCGATTGCCTTTTTCGGCCGAAATCCGCGCCGAACCCCATTCTGAGTTGTTCCTGCGCGGCAGTTCATCCCGCTACGGCGATTTCTATATCAGGGCCGGTGATATAATCTCGCCGGATAAAATCCCAAAATTGAATACCAGAGATATCTCAATTCTGATTGATAACGCTATGCGCTTTTTGAGCGTTCCGTATCTTTGGGGCGGTAAAAGCTTTTTCGGTTTCGATTGCTCCGGGTTCGTGCAAGTTTTATTCAGCTATTACGGCGTCAAACTGCCTCGCGATTCTAAAGACCAGGGCAAAAAGGGAAAAGAAATAGAACGTGATAATATCCAACCCGGCGATTTGTTGCTGTTTAAAAATCATGTGGCGATAGCGATTTCCGATAAGGATTTCATTCATTCCAGCCTATCGCGAGGCGGCGTGGCGATTAATAGCCTCGATAAAAAATCGAAATTGTATCTGAAAAACCGCGATTTTGGATTGCGCTCGGTTAGGAGAATCGTTGAAAACTAAAACGATAATCATAATGCTCGCCTTCATTATTTGCCTGACGCTGGTGATATTGATTCGCCAGCTGACCGC
>JAAYTW010000223.1 GCA_012517955.1 Candidatus Zixiibacteriota bacterium
AAATCGATGGTATCATTGCTGGTCTTGAAGATGACCACTATAAAAGCCTGCTGATAGAGATATTTAATGACGGAATCACTCGGCGGAAATTCACTTACGCGCCGGCGGCAAAGTTATGGCATCATTCTTATATCGGAGGATTGGCGGAGCATACTTTGAATGTCACGAAGATTTGCCGGGCGGCTTGCGATATCTATCCGCAGTTAGATAAGGATTTGATTACGACCGGCGCGCTGCTTCACGATATAGGTAAAATCGACACCTACTCGCTGGATCATTTTTTCGAATACACCGATGAGGGGCGGCTAATCGGTCATATTATCATAGCCGATCGAATGATTTCGGGGAAGTTCGCCCGTTTGTCGGATTTTCCATCGGAGAAAAGGAAGTTGGTTCGCCATCTGGTCTTGTCGCATCAAGGGACTTACGAACAAGGTTCGCCGGTTTTGCCGCAAACGCTTGAGTCTAATGTGCTTTATATAGCCGACTTGCTGGATTCGCGGGTCGGCGGAATCATGAAGGTGTTGGGCAAAAAACGCGTTCCTGAACAACGCTGGACGGACTATGTTAAACTTATTGATAGATATATATATTTAGGCGATACTCGAGGAGAGGATATAGATGAGTAAAGTGCTGATTAATCCGACGACAATGTTGATGCCGGCACCGGCGGCGCTGGTAAGCTGCGGCGAGTATAAAATCAATCCTAATATAATCACGGTTGCCTGGATAGGGGTGGCCTGTTCGGAGCCGCCGATGATAGCAGTAGGAATAAGAGAGAACCTGTATTCGTTTGGTTTAATAAAACAAAGCGGCGAATTCGTGGTCAATATCACGGGGGCGGATATTGTTCGCGAGGTCGATTACTGCGGGGTGAATTCAGGTAAGGACGTCGATAAATTCAAGATGACGGGATTGACGCCGATGGAGGCGTCCAAAGTGAAGCCGCCGCTTATCAAGGAATGCCCGATAAATTTGGAATGCCAGGTACGGCGAACGCTGGAATTGGGGTCTCATCATTTGTTTATCGGCGAGGTGGTGGCTACTCATATCGATGAGGACAAGCTGGATGGCGACAAGCGTCCGGATGTGGCAAAGATTCAGCCGATAGTGTATTGTCCGGGAGCGCGCCAATACTGGACGGGATTACAGGCGGTCAGCGGCGCTTACGGGTTTTCAAAGGTAAAGAAATAGAAACGTTTGCTTTTAGTATCAAATCCAGATGCGGGTATGCTCGCACCGGGACTATAACCACCGTACACGGACAGCTCGAGACACCGGTTTTTATGCCGGTTGGGACGCAGGGGACGGTTAAAACCCAATCGCCGCAAGATTTGGAGGCGCTTGGCGTAAGTATAATTTTGGGGAACACCTATCATCTATATTTGCGTCCGGGAGCCGATTTGGTGGCCGAAGCAGGCGGTCTTCATAAATTCACCGGTTGGACAAAGCCGATATTGACCGATTCGGGCGGCTATCAAGTATTTTCTTTGAAAGCTTTGAACAGGATTACCGATTTTGGGGTGGAGTTTCAATCACATATCGATGGGTCGCGGCATATTTTCACGCCCGAAAATGTTATTGAAATCGAGCGGAAATTGGGAGCCGATATTTTAATGCCTTTGGACGTATGCAGCCCATATCCGATTGAATTTGCGGCGGCGACGGTCGATATCGAAAGGACGACTGCTTGGGCCAAAAGGGCCAAAGAGAAATGGCGGCAAAAGCCGGGATATCAAACGTTGTTCGGGATAGTTCAGGGCTCTATTTTCGAAGCGCTGCGAATGAAATCGCTCGAGAGCATACTGGCGATTGATTTTCCGGGATTGGCAATCGGCGGGTTGTCGGTGGGCGAACCGAAAGAAGACCTGTTGCGTATCTTGGAATTTCAGGCGCCGCTTTTGCCGGAAAGCAAACCGCGTCATCTTTTAGGAGTAGGCACGCCGGAGGATATTTTGGACGGCGTGTATTATGGGATGGACATGTTTGACTGCGTGATGCCAACGCGTAATGCCCGGAATGGCACTTTATTTACCCGCCGCGGTAAGATGACGATAAAATCGGCCTCATATGCCAACGATTTTCGGCCGATTGATCCGCAATGCGGCTGCCCGGCTTGCAGAGGATTTACGCGGGCATATATAAGGCATCTGTTGTCAGTGGGGGAGATACTGGGACTGCGTTTGACCACTTATCACAACCTATATTTTTATATCAGTATGATGGCTGAAATTCGCCAGGCAATCGATGAAGACAGGTATGAGAATTATCGCAAGGATAAAATAGCGCAATTTGGTATGGGTTTGGAATCGCTGTTTGATTAACCCCCTGATGTTATCGACGGCGATTCATTTGGTGATATACCCTGGCGGGAATCCGTAAAGAACTTTTAGCGGTTTCCGCAAGTTTAATCAATAGGGTTATATAAATTAAACTTGTTTAGATAAAGGTCTTGATGTTATACTTATAAATCAGAATGATGAAACAAAGGATTTTTAGGAGGATTCGTGTTTAATTGGTTTGTTGCAATGGCTCAGACTCCGCAGAGCGGAGGAGCCGGCGGCGGGAGTTCGCTGGTAACTTTTTTCCTGCCGATTTTATTAATGTTTGTGATTATTTACTTTTTTATGATTAGGCCGCAGCAAAAACGCCAGAAAGAGCATCAAAATATGCTCAGCACCCTGAAAAAGGGGGATAAGGTCGTAACCACCGGCGGGATGTATGGTGTGGTTTGGGGAATCGACGAAAAAGACAACAAGGTCGTGTTGAAATTCGGCGAGGACGTTAAGATTGAATTTCTAAAAAGCGCTATTGCGGGCAAGGTAGAATAAGCTGAATTGAAGATTCTTCCAGTTAAAATATACGGTGAAGATGTCCTTCGACAAACAGCCGGGGACGTTGAAAATATAGACGGAAAACTAATCGATTTCGCTGATTCGCTTATCAGGACCTTAAAATACTCCAATGCGTTGGGACTGGCGGCCAATCAAGTGGGTTTGGCCAAGCGGATTTACGCCGTTGATATGTCATATTTCGATGTTGTCAAGCCGCCGATAGTTATAATCAATCCGGTGGTACGAGAATTATCGGGTTCGGCGAAAGCGGAAGAGGGGTGTTTATCTTTCCCCGGTTTGTATTTAGAGATAGAACGGCCGGAAAAGGCGGTCGTGACCGGTTTGGACAGGGATGGCAAGGAGATGATTATAGAGGGTACCGGTTTGATGGCCCGGGTGTTGCTCCATGAACTTGACCATTTAAACGGCAAACTTTTTATAGACCATCTTTCTTCATTACAACGCGGTTTACTCAAGGGGAAGCTCAAAAGGATTATGAGCGGTGAAAGAGTCTGATGCGGTTAGTATTCATGGGGACGCCGCGATTCGCGGTTCCTGCCTTTGAAAAGCTTTTAAACTCGAAACATCAAGTAGCGGCGGTGGTGACCGCCCCAGATAAACCGCGCGGCCGGGGTCGAGTATTGAGTCCGACGCCGATTAAAGAAGCGGCCTTGAAAGCTAATCTGCCCATATTGCAACCGGCTAATCTAAAGTCGACGGAATTTTTGAAGGACTTAGGAGAGTTCGAGCCGGATTTAAATGTGGTGGTGGCGTTCAGGATTTTGCCGGAATCGGTTTTTGCATTGCCGAGATTGGGCTCGATTAATTTACACGCTTCTCTTTTGCCGGCTTACCGAGGGGCGGCTCCGATTAATTGGGCGATAATTAACGGCGAAACCGTAACGGGACTCACCACCTTTTTGTTGCAAAAGGAAGTCGATACCGGGGATATAATCATGAGGCGCGAGGTGACGATTCGGCCTGAGGATGATTTCGGGAGCGTTCATGACAAGATGGCGTTAATCGGCGCGGATTTATTATTGGAAAGTATCGACGCGCTTGAGAGTGGCAGGGCCATGCTTATACCGCAGGATAGGACCCAGGTATCGTCGGCGCCGAAAATAACGCCGGAGACTCGAAAAATCAAATGGGGTCGGCCGGCGAAAGAAATTTGTAATTTAATCAGGGGATTGTCGCCGCATCCCGGAGCCTATAGTGTGCTGGATGGCAGAAAGCTGATAATTCTAAAAGGGGCCATTATGGAAAATAATAGGCAGGCCGAGCCGGGTACTATTACAATCGCCGATGACAAAAGCGGTTTGGCGGTGGCTTGTGGGGATGGGGCATTACACATTCTGCAATTGAAACCCGAGGGCAAAAAAGTCATGGGTTCTGCGGAATTCGTTAGAGGGTATCATGTCGAAGCAGGAAAAAAATTCGCAGGCTGATGACAAGCCTGAAAAAATAATACTTGTAAATACAACCGAATACGAAACCAGGATTGCGGTTAAAGAAGACGGCCAGCTGGTGGAGCTGTTGGTAGAGCGGCCGCAAAAAGAGATGTTGGTCGGCGATATATTTAAAGGCAAGGTAACAGCGGTTCTTCCGGGGATACAAGCAGCCTTTGTCGATATTGGGTTGGATAAGGCCGGTTTTTTGCATTTTTCGGATTTGTCGGACCATAAGGGAGAATCGAGCCTTCTTTCGGATTTAGAGTATTTTGATAATGAGGGGGAAGAGGTTCCCAGGGCGAAACTTGATCGAAAGACATCAATCGCCGCAGTTTTGAAAAAAGACCAAGAGATATTGGTTCAGGTGATAAAAGAACCGATAGGCAACAAAGGCCCGCGGTTAACATCGGAGATATCGCTTCCGGGCAGATACGTGGTATTGCTTCCAGGGGCGCGTCATATAGCGGTTTCGAAGAAGATATCTTCTTGGGCTGAAAAGAAACGGCTTCGCAAAATAGCCGAGGAATTTCTTCCGGAGAATTTCGGGATGATTATTCGAACGGTGGCGGAGGGGCGCGAGCGGCCTGATTTCGCGGCTGATATCAAATTCCTGACCAAGTTGTGGGATAAGATGAAAAAGAAGGTCGAAAATTGTAGGGCTCCCGCGCTGGTACATAAAGATATCGAGATGATATTCGGGATTATTCGGGATTCATTGACGCCGGATGTGACGAAGGTCATTATCGATGACAAAAAAGAATACAAAAGATTCCTGGCCTATTTGAAGGAGCTTGTTCCCGATTTGGTCAATAGAATTGAATTATATTCCGGCGAGGCCCCGTTGTTCGATTATTACGAAATAGAACCGGAAATCGAGAGGATGCTTGACCGCAGAGTATGGTTGAAGAAAGGCGGTTATATAGTAATCGACCAAACCGAGGCGCTGGTTGCAATCGATGTCAACACGGGGCGATTTCGCGGTAAATCGAAAGCGTCGGAGGCGATTTTTATCACCAATATGGAGGCGGCTCGGGAAATAGCCCGCCAGATAAGGCTTCGCGATATAGGCGGAATAATTATCGTGGACTTTATCGATATGGAAGATCGGGAACAGCGTAAAAAGGTATTCGAGGAGTTCAAATCGGCTTTAAAGAACGACCGGTCGCAGACATATATTTCGTCGATTTCGGATTTGGGATTAATCGAGATGACGCGGCAACGGGTTAGGCCGTCGCTGATGTATGCTTTTTCGGATGCTTGCCCGGTTTGTTCGGGATTCGGACGGGTGTTGTCGAAAGAATCGATAGCCATGAAAATCGAGCGTTGGTTTTTAAGGGCCGCGGCGGCGACCGGCAAAGGGCATTACCAACTGGCGGCATCGCCACAGGTGATAGAACTGCTGACAGATTCGGAAACACGCAGGTTGGCGAAATTGGAAAAGAGGCTGGGTATAGTTATCGACGTAATCAGGGATACATCGATGCACCCCGAAGAATTCCATGTGTATGACCATAAAAAAGGTATAGACATCACGGAAAAGTATAAAATTTGAGGATTTGGTTATGGGCGATTATGATTATTCGCTGCACCTGTTGGAAGTGACCCGGATGATGGAGCTGGCGGCTCGGACCGCCCCGAAAACCAAGGGTGAGGATCATATAAATATAAAGGTTATAAGCGGGGTTCAAATCGAGAAACTGGTTGGGGCGATGATAGAATATGGCAAGCAGAGCGGGCGAGCCAATTTTGATAGAGATGCCGCCGGAGTAAAAAGGTGTCCGGTGGTGATGGTAATCGGATTGAAGGAAGCCAAACCCGGCGGACTTAATTGTGGAGCCTGCGGGTATGATTCGTGCGCCGGATTGGAAGAGGCGGCAAGAGCAAAGGGCGATTTTAAGGGACCGATTTGCGCTTTTAGGCTGCTTGATATGGGAATAGCTTTAGGTTCGGCCGTGAAGACGGCGCAAATATTAAATGTGGACAATCGAATCATGTACAGAATAGGGGTAGCCGCCCGAAAGGCCGGGATAATCGATTGGGATTATGCTATGGGAATTCCATTGTCGGCCACCGGTAAAAATATTTTTTTCGACAGATGAAATATCAGCGGCAACATAACGGGTGTTGGTGAGTTTAATGCTTCGGTGACAAGTAATTGCTTGACCGGCGGACGGATTTGATTATATTTATAGTCTTTAAGAAAAGGAGTTTCGATGCGCGCGATAATTGAATCAGGTGGAATGCAGTTTCCGGTAGAGAACGATACGGTGATTAAAGTGCCAAAATTCGATGCCGAGGTTGGCGCTAAGGTCAATTTTGATAAAGTTTTGCTTATCAGTGGGCCGAACAATTTCGAATTGGGTAAGCCGTATGTGCCTGGCGCGAAAATCGTCGGCGAGGTAGTCGAACAGGGCCGCGAAGATAAGATAATCGTATTCAAAATGATAAAACGCCGCAAATACCGCCGCACCCGGGGACATCGTCAGGAATATACAGCCGTAAAAATAATAAGCATATCCGCCTAGACGATGAAAATCGCATATATAGCGTTTGCCCTGATGTTTATCATCTCGGTTGCCGGCGCGGCGGAGTTGACGGATTATCTCGGCCAAACAATAACAGCTATCGAGTTATCCGATTCGGTCGGAGCCGATAGCTTTTTGGTATTGAATTCCTCTGGTCTCATTCCGGGCGAATTATTGACGGCCGATAAACTTCAAGAGGCAATCAAAAGAATATACGCCATCGGTTTATATGCCGACGTTGTCATAAAGGGCGAGAAGGCGGGCAACGGCGTAAAGATTCGGATTGAAACAAAACAATATCCGCGGTTGGCGGAAATCAGATATAAGGGCAACAAGAAGGTTAAGACCAAAAATTTAAAAAAACAGGTCAACTTAACCGAAGGGCGAATAGTATCGCCGGGGGCGATAAAGAATTGTGTGGAGGCGATAAAAAAATTATACGAGGAGAAAGGTTACCTTTTGGCTCAGGTGGAATCATCGATTGAACCGGATAAAACGGATCCCGGGCGAGTGGTGGTGACGCTGCGGATTGATGAAGGCCAGAAGGTGAGAATCAAGAATATCACATTTACCGGCAACGCGGCATTCAGCGACGACAAGTTGCGGGGCAAGCTGGGAAATAAACGTAAATCTTTTTTCCGAAGCGGCTCGTTCGATAGCGAAAAGTATGACGAAGATAAAAAGAAGATAGTGGATTTTTACAAAGAGCGCGGTTATATCGACGCGGTGGTAACGGGCGATTCCATATGGTATTCGAACGATTTGCGCTGGATGTATATCCGTCTCAGGATAAAAGAAGGGCCTCTTTATTATTTTGGCAAATTTACCTGGAAAGGCAACAGCGTTTTGGATGATTCGAAGGTGGCAAGCGCGTTCAAGGTAAAAGAGGGCCAAACATATAATGAAGACAAGTATCAGAAATCATTATCCAAGCTATACGAATTATATCAAGATGAAGGGTACTGGTATACGCGTATCGAGGAGCATAAATCGCCGCGCGATGTTATCATGGATGTCGAATTCGAGATAAGCGAGGGGGAGCCCGCTTATGTGAAAATGATTAATATCGCGGGAAACACCAAAACGAAAGAGAAGGTCATTCGGCGCGAATTGAAAATCAAACCCGATACGATATTCAAAAGGTCGATACTGACCAGGTCGTTGCGCGATGTGATGATTCTTAATTTTTTCAAGGATGTTCAACCTGATTTGGCGGTTCGCGACGATAATAATATCGATTTGACATTGAAGATAGAAGAGAAGGAGACCGGCACGTTTTCGATGGGAGCCGGTTATTCGGCGCAGGATAAATTGGTGGGAACAATCGGGTTGGGGTTTCCCAACTTTTTCGGGGGCGGGCAGACGGTATCACTGGATGCCGAATATGGCAGCGCGAGGCTGACTTTTAATTTGAGTTATTACGAGCCATGGTTCAGGGATACTCCGACATCTATCGGTTTGAATATATATTATCAGGAGAGAGTGTATACCGATTGGTTCACGGAGGGGACTCGAGGAGGCAGTATTCAGGTAGGCCGTCGCTTAAGGTGGCCGGATAATTATTGTCGAATATACGGCGGTTATCGTTTGGAAGAGCTTAAATACTATTCCTGGACGAGTTCCTATGTGGCGGACAATGTGGATAACGCTTATAGCGTAGATAAGTTTTCGTGGCCCAAGATATCATCGGTGACGACTGTAAGTTTGGAGCGTGATTCCCGCGACCTGGCGCAGTTCGCGACCAAGGGTTCGGTTTATTCGTGGGCGGGCAGTCTGGCCGGCACGGTACTCGGCGGGAGTTATAATTACTGGAAGCAGATTTATAATATTCATTACTATTACACCCCGTTCTGGAAATTTTCCTTTTCGGCAAAAGGCAAGTGGGGACTGGTGGCCGGAATAAAACATGGCGACGGCGATGTGCCGTTTTCAGAACGATTCACGCCGGGAGGCACTGATACGGACGGCCTAATCCGCGGCTATAATGATTCGGAAATCGGACCCAGGTCGGCATCGGGAGGATATTTGGGCGGGCGGTCGGAAGTGATTTATAATGCCGAGCTCACTGTACCTATCGCGGAGCAGCAATTCTATGTA
>JAAYTW010000224.1 GCA_012517955.1 Candidatus Zixiibacteriota bacterium
CCCGAAAGTAATCTCATATTCTTGGGCCAGACCCAAACCAGAGCCAAGTAGAACCAATAAAGCAATTATAAATCGGAAAGTTGCGCGCATAAATTTATAAGCCCTCCCCTCAGTTTGAGACTTCATCTGAACCGTTTTCAACTTCTTTATTGGGGTTAATAATAATTAGCAGTGGCGGAGGTCCAAAACCCTTGAAATACCTCACTAAGTATGTGACGTCGCTGGTGTTAATAACACCATCAGCGTTTGCATCGGCCCTCAATAGCGGGCTGGGTGCGGGAGCGGTGCCCTTCAAATACGCGACAAGATAAACAACATCAGAACCGCTCAATAAGCCATTGTTGTTAGCATCACCGCGTACAAAATCTATGACATTCAGTGTTATTCCCAGAGTATCGCTTAGATTGGTTGGATCCGTCGCAAGGAAACTCAAATTATATGTTCCTCCTTGCGCGGAATCGGGTGTCCAAATGAATGTGGCTCGGCCGTTTCCCGAATCATTAAGGATAGCCCCAGTGGGTATGGGGATTCGAGGCGAGATTATAACACTTTGGTTATCAGGATCAGTTGCCTCGAGTAAAATTAATATTGTCGATTCGGGCGATACATTATAGCTGAATACGGTATTAAGAAATACCGGCGGGTGCAGTCCGCTTGAAACCACTGTAATATGGATAATCTGCGAATCGGCCATTGCGGCATTAACCGCATCTATTGCTAATATCGTAATCGAATACTGTCCAACTTGCGTTAGAACCGGAGTGAAAGTGAATGTGCCTGTACCGTTTCGGTTATCTACGAGAGTCGCATTTGTCGGCAATGATCTAGCCAGAAGTCGAGGTGTTGTATTATCCGCATCTGTTGCTCGGAGATTATAACGGAGAGTCGTGCCATCAGCGATCGTAGTATCTGCAACGATCGGGTCGAGGACTGGTGGCCTGTTGTAATCACTTACAACAATTTGAACGTTTCGCTGGGAATAGGCAGTAGTATCCTGTCTATCCGTGGCTCTAAATGTTACTGTTTTGGTTCCCGATTGATTAAAATCGGGACGGAAAACGAAGAGTCCGACGCCATTGCCGGAATCGACAAAAGTCGAATTGTTGAGCAAAGAAATTTGGGCGAGTCTCGGCGGGATAATATTCGGGATACTATCAGGGTCAAATGCTCTAACCAAAAATCGTAGAGTATCACCTTCCATAATCGAGAAAGGTCCGATAGAATCGATTACGGGCAATTGATTGACGTTATTTACGGTGATAACAACTGTTTGAGAGTCGAAGATACTGTTGTCCTCGCCATCTATAGCCATAAACAGCAGATTATATGTACCCGCCTGGTAGTATGATGGCCTAAAACTAAAGTATCCATGGCCATTAATCGAATCCGTGAAAGTGGCATTGGCGGGAAGATTCTGGACGCTTAATATCGGAATTATCGAATCGGGATCTGATGCACTTACGATGAAAGATAAGCTACTGTTTTCATTCACAGTTCTGTTTGCAAGCAGACTAAGCACAGGTGTTTGATTTCCTGCCTCAACAACCTGCAAAAGGACCTGTTGGGTGTCGGCCAAACCTTCCGAATCGCGTACGATAAACAATAATGGGTAGATTCCAGATTGGTTGTAAAACGGAATAAAGACGAATGTTGCTGTGCCATCGCCATGGCAAATCAAAGAGGCATACGAGGGTGCGCCTTCTACAAAAATAGAGTCAATGGTTGAATCCGGATCTGTCGTTATAATATTAAATGCAAGCGTATCTCCTTCGACGACGAATTGATTGATAATAGGGGCCATCGTCGGAGGTTGATTTCCGAGATCATTTACAAGAATAAACGTTCCCTTTATGTCGCTGTCTCTGTTATCAGAGGCTCGGATATTTATCTGGAAAATGCCGGCCTGGGTATAATCGGGCGTAAATGTCATAATACCATGCCCGTTACCTGAATCAATTACGGCACAATGCTTGGGAGGTCTTGGATAATTCCATAGGCTTAGGGAAATGCTGTCTCCATCGGGATCCGCTGCCGTTATGGGTACGATTAGCGTCTCCGCCTGGTCAATTTCATAAGAACCAAAAGCGGCTAAAACTGGCGGACGGTTTCTGTCTATAATCGTCAAATGTACCGTTAACAATTTTTCTAACGGGGGGGTACCGGTATCGACTACTCTGAATATCACCGAATCATTGCCACTTTGTGCGTGGCTGGGGGTGAATATGAAGCTTCCGGTGCGATCATGATTATCGGCAAAAGTCGCGTTTTCCGGAAGTCTCACCGCGGATAAATATAATGGGGCGGTCGAGGAATTAGTAGAGTCGTAGGCATATAATGTAGCGTGCAGCGTGGCGCCTTCAAATACAACTGAATCACCGGCATACTGAAGCGTGGGGGCAATATTAACATCAACGGTGATTATCTGGACACCTAGCGAAGCGCTTAATCCTAATTCATCGGTGGCTATAAATATTATAGTATCGACGCCACTGTCGTAATAGTTCGGACGATAATCAAATGAACCGGTTCCATTTCCATAATTGATAAATGTCATCCGGGAAGATAAATTTGCAACTGATAGCGATGGCGGTTGAGCGCCATCTGGGTCGGTCGCGTTGACCATAAATATCAGGGAATCGCCTTCGGCGACGCTTCTGGGAGTAATTGGAATAAATACTGGAGGACGATTGCCTGTTGCCACCACAGTAACGTAGATATTTTTAGAAATCGTAAATGCCTGGTCATGCGCATCAATAGTAAATGTATGGTTGCCGGCCTGTCCGTGCGCCGGTTTAAACCAGAACAAGCCCGAACTGCGATCTAATTGTACGAAATTCGCATTAAAAGGTAAGGAACCACACTCAAGAATTAGTGAATCATTATCCGGATCAAATGCGACAATGATTAGACCCAGGCTATCCCCTTCAAAAATCGTATAGCTTGTATCAATGGCCACAAACACTGGCGGTTGATTGCCCGCTTCCAAAACCGTAATTTGGACAGTCTCGCTATCGCGATATACGCCATCAGATACAAAAATTATGGGATTATAAATACCTGCTTGAGTATAATCAGGATGGAAACTTATTATACCTGTGGTTCTGCCTGAGTTAAGAATTATAGCATTAGAAGGTAAGTTCGCCCCGCTGAAAAATAAACTATCATTATCAGGATCGCTTCCGGAAATATTTATGTGTAGGCTATCGCCTTCGGTAACGCTCAGTGCACCGATAGTCGCCAAAACTGGAGAGCGTCCAATATTGATGACGGTTATTTGGACACCTTCAGTGTCCGCCAGTTGACCATCAGTGGCGATGAATAAGATGGTGTATATTCCGGCTTGGGTAAAGTCGGGGCTGAAGTTAAAGGTACCTGTGCCATCACCATGGCTTATAAAAGAGGCGTTCAACGGCAGGGTTGAAGTGGTTAAAACAGGTATAGTTAAATCTTGATCATGAGCAGTCACAGTAAAGCTAAGATTCTGTCCTTCATTGACAACTCTGGGTCCAATCGGGTCGATTGTTGGGCGTTGATTACCAGCATCTACCACGGTAATCCTAACAATTTCCGTATCGACAAGTGAACCATCAGACGCCATAAACCGAATATCATAGATTCCGGCTTGGTTAAAATCAGGCGCAAAGCGGAAATATCCGTGGCCGTTACTCGAATCTATAAATGTGGCATTTTGAGGAAGATTATTTACGGACAACGAAGGAATCGTAGAGTCAGGGTCATCAGCGGCAACGGTAAACGCCAAAATCGTGCCCTCCATAATTTGCCTTGGAGGTATAGTTTGCCAGACAGGGGCC
>JAAYTW010000225.1 GCA_012517955.1 Candidatus Zixiibacteriota bacterium
ACCGAGAATTATCCTCAAATACTCCGGGCGATTGGGATTTTCCCAAATGCAGTCGTACGCCTCGATGCCATTAATCATGCTGGCGTTTTCGTTGATAATGTTTTTTATCCAGCCGGCCACCAATTCGATTTCGCGGCATTTTGAGTATGCCTCGGATAAATTCGGCATGGAGATGACCGGATACAACGGCGAGGCGGCCGCGACCGCGTTCGAAAAGTTATCTGCCTACAATCTGTCCGACCCTAATCCCGGGGCGCTGCGCGAATTCTGGTTTTACGACCATCCGGCGCTGTATAAACGGATTGATTTCGTGAAAGGGTACAAGGGGAAGTAAGAAAAAAGCACGTGCCCGTCAGTTGTCCACAACTGGCGGGATTGGAAAAATAGCGGCAGATGTGGACATCTGCCGCTCACAGATAAAAGATAAAGGCGCCAATGTGCGGCGTGCCGCGGCAAAACCAAAAAGGGCAGGTTATCGCAACCCGCCCATTATATTTTGAGTAAATGCTTGTATTATTCGTTATTTGATTAACGACATTTTCTTTATCTGAACAACATCGCCCGCGGTTAGCCGATAGGTGGATATCCCGGAAGTAACAGATTCGCCGGAATCATCGGTGCCGTCCCATTCAATTCTGTAATATCTCGCTGGTTGGGTTTCGTGATTGTGGCGTCGGGTCGCCGTTCCCGATGCCCCGGTCAGATACGGAGACCTGACGCACCACAAGGTTCAGCGCCGTAGATGTTCGATAAGTTTCTGATTGTAGAATTCGACTAACTTGTCTTTTCGGATGATGCCCACGACCTTGTTTGAGACCTTGTCGTTTACGACCGGCAGGACTCCGGTGCCTCTCACATTGAAGGTGTTCATGACCTCCTCAAGGTTAGTATCCATGGTGACAGCTTCGACCTCGCGATGGGCGATATCGTACGCTACCACCAGCATGTCCAATTCGCGCCTGGAGATAACGCGGCGGACGTCCTGAAACGTTATCAAACCCAAAAGGCGTCCGTCACCGTCCAGCACCACCAGGTCGGATTCGAGCGACTGTTCCATTTTACCCAGTATGACAGGGATTGTCGCCGACAAAGGAATCGAGTCGAATTCAGTGGTAACGATTTCATCTGCCCGATGGGTTCTTAGAACGTTTATGTCCCTGCCCGCTCTTATGTCGATACCTCTTTTGGCCAGCTTAACCGTGTAGATCGAGTTGGAGAACAGCAGGCGGGCGACAAGCGAGGCGATAGCCACCGTAACCATAAGGGGTAGGATAATGTGATAGTCGCTTGTCATTTCAAAAATGATAAGAAGCGCGGTCATGGGCGCATGAGTAGTTCCCGCTACCAGACCGGCCATGCCTACAAGGGCATAAGCTCCGGAACTCGTGGTCACATGAGGAAAAAGATAGTTGGCGGCGATTCCGAAAGCTCCGCCGGTCATCGATCCTATGAACAGCGAGGGGGCGAAAATTCCCCCGGAGTTGCCTGAACCGAGAGTAAGCGCAGTGGCTAGTATTTTCAGGAAAATCAGGATAACGAGAATCCAGACGACAATCTGGCCGTTAAGGGACAGCCGAATCGTGTCGTAGCCATCGGCGAGAACCTGAGGAAAGAAAATCGCAACCGAGCCCACGAGCAGCCCACCCAGCGCGGGTTTGAAAATGTCAGGAATTTTGAGGCGCTCGAAAACGTTCTCAAAAATATCCAAACTACGCGTAAATAAAACTGCTATCATCCCCAGGATCACTCCCAGCATCATGTAAAGAGGTATTTCCCACGGCGAGATGAGGCCGTAGCTGGGAATCTCAAACGCGGGATGGTTTCCGAGGATGCTCCTTGTCAAAACCGACGCGACCACCGATGATACGAGAACCGGCGAAAAGGTGGCGATAGTGAAATCGCCGAGGATGACCTCAACGGAAAACATAACGCCGGCTATGGGGGCGTTGAATACCGAGGATATTCCAGCAGCGGCGCCGCAGCCCACCAGCACTTTTATGCGTTCTTCCGAAAGTCTGAGATACTGGCCGATGGTCGAGCCGAGGGCGGAACCAATCTGAACGATGGGGCCCTCACGGCCGGCTGATCCGCCCGAGCCGATGCAGATTGCCGAGGCCACGGCTTTGGCCCCCGCCACCCGCGGCCTGATGATGCCGCCGAGTCTGGCGACCGCGTTCATAACTTCAGGGACACCATGCCCCTTTGCTTCTTTGGCGAAATGGAAAACAATGGGTCCGACTAAAAGCCCTCCCACCATAGGGATTAGTGGAAGCCAAAACTTGAACCCGGCGCCGAATGCCTGCATTAGTTTCTGGTCGGTAAGGCCGAAAAACAAATGATTGAAATAGCCAATAAGAGCACGAAAACCCAGTGCGCCACCGGCGGTCGCCAAGCCGACAGCGGCTGCGATTATAACCAGAGCATGTGGCCCTGAAATCTTCAGCTTGCGTAAAATGCCGACAAAGTCCATGGTTCCAAGTTAATATGACTACCCGAATTTCGCAACCCTATGATTGAGGCGTCGGGTCGCCGTTCCCGATGCCCCGGTCAGATTCGGAGACCTGACCGCACCATAAAGACATAGATATACGGTATTGAGAAATTGTCAAGGGGTTTTGCTGTTTCGTGCCCGTCAGTTGTCCTTAACTGACGGGATTGGAAAAATAGCGGCAGATGGGGACATCTGCCGCTCACAGAACAATTCCCGCGGCCGTGGCAATTGAGCACCGGCCCATCTTTTTGCGTTCACGGAATGGCAGATGCTATCAAGAGCCTTGTAACCTTTGGCTTACACGGATATGATATGGGCGAATGCAATTCGTCCTTGTAAAAAATTATTTACTTAGCGCGCTTTCCGGCAACGATAACTGCGCTTTCAGCCAGATTTCTTGTTTTTCGGGCATGCCGGATTTTCCGCCAGGGCCGCCACCGGGCGGACCACCCATACCACCGACCCGACCGCCCTTTCCGCCGCCGGGCATACCCCCTCCACCGCCGCCTGGGAAGCCGCTGCCTCCACCGGGAGGACCGTCTTTATCGTCGCCAAATGAGGGGCGCCCGCCTTGCATTTTGTTTTTATCCATCTCTCCCCAGATTAATCCAATGCTGATTTTCTGTCCGGGTTTAGAGCCGAGTCCATAAAAACGGGCGGAGCTTTCGCCGATTGGGATACTGAATTCATAAGCGAAAAAGCCATTTTCCAGTCCAAAACCGGCGGCCGGTCCCTGGGAACCATCGGTAGGGATAGGCTTATCGACCAGGTACCCTTTCTTGGAACAGATGAACTCTTTCTCGGGCTGCCTATCGCGGGTCCGCTGGCGCTCTCCCATTTCAGGACGCTCTCCCATATCAGGCGGCATCTGCTCCGTTTTGGCTGAGTCTTTGCCCAGTATCGCTCGAATTTGTTCCATGGGCGGGCCATCGATAAGTTTTACACTGAAAGCATCCTTGTTTTTCGCTTGCGGGTCGAGTTTAAGAGTCAAGCCGCTGCGTTTGATAATGCCGGCCCATTGAGGGTTGCGAAATCCCAGCATGACATAGACGTTCTGCGAATCGTTACAGACTCGCACCAGCACATCTTTTTCCTTGATAAATGTCGATGATTGCTCCGGCCAGTCGCCGGTCCGGCCATCGAGAATGGGCGCTTGCGCGACCCATGGCGAAACGACCTCGATACTTTTGCCCCAGGAACGTGTGGCCGCGGCAAGAACCAGCGACAGTATCCCAAGGACAATTAACAATCCAGTCGGTTTTGTTTTCATGGGTAAATCCTTTGTTTTGATAATTAAGGCTTACATTAATCCATGTGGTAAAGTATGTTTGTCATTGACCAACGCATATTTTAATCATTGCCATAATTCGTTTCCACAGCTTTGACACCTATGATAATTCGCTGGTTTAGCGTGATTTTGTAAAATTTGATACAGATACAATTTGATACACAAAACGGCCTTACAAAGCGTGAAATATTTTTTGCCGTATCCGAATTAGAAAAACAGAAAGAAGAAACGACTCTGATATATCAGTGACGGAAAAAGTAAACGAAAAATAATCAAGGATATTGAAAGGAGGTGAATTATGATAAGCGGAATTAACAGCAACAACAATTTGCTGGAACAACTGAACATGACTTCCGCCAAACCGAAACCGGAAGAAATGTTTGCTAAAATAGATTCAAACGGTGACGGCTCTATCGATAAAACCGAAATGCAGTCATTCTCGGAACGGATATCCAACCAGGATGGCGACACTATCGATATTTCCAAGATGTTCGCCGAAATCGATACGGACAGTGACGGCCTGATTAGTCAGGATGAGTTCCTGGCCGCTAAACCCCCGAAACCTCAAGGCATGGGACCAGGCCAGCCGCCGGACCCGGAAGAAATGTTCAGCAACATGGACGTCAATGGCGATGGTACAATCGATAAGGATGAGATGAAGGCGTTTATGGAGAAAATGCCCGCTCGCGGCGGTAACGCGCCGGATGTCGACAGGATATTCTCCGAAACCGATACTGACGGCGACGGCGTGATTACCAAGGAAGAATTCGTCTCGGCCGAAACCAAAAGGCAGCAGCAGATGCAAGCCCAGAGTCAGACAATGATGAGCCAATCCCAGTCGGTTTCCGATGATGATACCACGTCTTATCTTCCAAAGTCCCTTAATGACAGCGACAACCTGTTGTTAAATCAATCGATTATCGAACAATATTCCAGTCTGTTTGCAAATAGCCTTAACTCCACCGTCAATCTTTTCACGTAACCCGGATGCCGGCCAGCGTTGTTTCGAACCTGGCCGGCATTTTACTTTTTATACCCTTGATGTGTCAAAATTACGGAGAGAATAATAATGAGGAATTCTTTTCCTGAATTTAATAATCAAAGGTTTGGCGCTATTATAGTTAGCGAAAAAGCCCAACAATGACCAATTTACAGGATGGTCGAGTTTTATGGAAAACATCAATAATCGAATTTTGCTGGTTGAGGATGATGTCAAGTTAGCCGGTTTGATTAAAGAATTTCTGGACAATCAGGGGTTTGAAGTAAATGTTGAATATCGAGGGGATACGGCGGTCGACCGGATACTTCAAGAGAATCCGAGCGCTTGTATTC
The DNA here is from genome assembly GCA_012517955.1 of Candidatus Zixiibacteriota bacterium. Lineage (GTDB taxonomy): Bacteria > Zixibacteria > MSB-5A5 > UBA10806 > 4484-95 > JAAYTW01. The sequence continues at coordinate 5,112 of JAAYTW010000225.1, forward strand.
TCGATATAATGCTGCCGGGTCTGGATGGCTTGTCGGTTTGTGCCAAAGTCCGCCCGAAATATCAACGTCCGATTCTTATATTGACGGCGCGCGGCGGCGAAACTGACGAGCTGGCCGGATTCGAAAACGGGGCCGATGATTATTTGGCCAAACCTGTTCGACCTCAAATATTATTGGCAAGAATCAAAACGCTATTAAAAAGATTTCAATACCACCAGGAAACATCGCGTTATCTAAAATGTGGTTCATTGAATATCGACGTAATCGGCCGAAGAGTGCACGTCGACGGTAAAACGCTTGATCTGACAACCACGGAGTACCAGCTTCTATACCTGTTCGTACAAAACGCTGGGACTGTACTAACGCGCGATCAAATCAGCCTGGCGATGCATGGCTATGAATGGGATGGTCAGGACCGATCGGTCGACTTGGGTATTTCGCGTTTGCGGAAAAAATTAGGCGATGATGTAAAAAATCCGAAATGGATTAAATCGGTCAGAAGCCAAGGATATATGCTCGCGGTTAATGCATGAGTAGATTGTATCTAAAAATTTTTATTGGGGTAATTATTATACTGGCAATCGCATTGTCTCTTCCTACCATTTTGTTCCAATTATCACCCGATAAAGGGCGACGGCCGGTTCCTTTCCACGCCAAGGTTGATTTAATTAAGAGAAGCGTCGTCAATCTTTCAGAATCCGAAATTGAAAACAGGCTGGATTCTTTGGCGCAGTTGACCCAATTCAAATTATCATTGTTGGATTTGGGCGATCCGAGAATTCCCGCTTCCGCTTTCGAGAAAGAAGAGCCGTTTTCTCGCGGAGAACCCGGCCCACCGGAATCCATAAAGATGTATATCGCCCTTCCGGAAATTAACAAAGCTTTACAAATCGAGCAAGCATTCAGAAGACCTGGTCCCGACACCAAGACTCTGTTGATTTATATTTCTATAACGCTGGCAATCGTTTTTGTGGGAGTATTTTTAACAATCGCTCCCACAATCAGAAATCTTCGTAAGCTGGAAATTGCCGCTCAGCAATTAGGAAGCGGAAAATTGGATTGGCGCCCCGATATCAAATCGCGCGACGCGGTCGGTAATGTGGCGCGGCAATTTAATCAGATGGCAGAAAAGATACAGCGATTGATTGAGCAGGAACGGCAGTTGCTTCAAGCGGTTTCGCATGAATTGAAAACGCCAATCGCCCGAATGCGGTTTATTACCGAAAAACTGGCTGGAATGCCGATAGAAAGAATCCCGGAAGGAATCGCGGATCTCGATAACGAGACTACCGAAATTGAATCTTTGGTTAACGAGCTACTGGATTATCATCGTTTTTCAGATTCCGAGCTTATTAATAAGCAGTTGTTCAATCTAAAAGGGGTTCTGGAGGAAGTGCTGGGAAAACTGGATAAATTCGAACCGAAAATAACCCGACAAATCAACGGTGAAACAGAGAACGATATTTCGATAAAGGCCGATCCGGTATTATTTAAAAGAGCGATGCAGAATCTCCTTTTAAACGCGCTTCGTTTCGCCAAATCCAAAGTGATAGTAAAATACCGATGGGAAAATCGTGATATCATAATTGAAGTTTGCGATGATGGGCCGGGAATCCCCGAAACCGAACGAGAGCGAGTGTTCAAGCCGTTTGCCCGTTTGGAGGATAGCCGCAGTCGCGAATCGGGCGGTGTTGGTCTGGGGCTGGCGATTACTCAGCGGATAGTACAACGTCATGGCGGTACTATCCTGGCGAAAGATTCGGACCTGGGCGGCGCCTGTATGACCACCTCTTGGCCGCAGGATAATTCGTAGTATCGCTCTTAATTAGCGGCGGCGTCATAGTCCTTGTAAATCGAATTGTTCACAATATATATTAATATCGTGGCATTATGGAAAAGCGCCGATTTATAAAGCCGATAGTGGTCTCAAGCAAATGTATCGAATTCGCGGCCTGTCGCTGGAATGGCCTGATGATAAAAGATGATTTCGTGCGACAGTTGACTCCCTTTGTTGAATTCAGGCCGGTATGTCCGGAGTTCGAAATCGGACTGGGAATTCCCCGCGATCCAATACGAGTCGTTAAATCGAAAGGGAAGTTGACTTTATTTCAACCGGCAACCGGTAAGGATTTTTCCCGGCAGATGAATGTTTTTTCCCAAAGTTATCTGGAATCGCTCGATGAAGTCGATGGCTTTATACTTAAGGGGCGATCGCCATCATGCGGTATCAAAGATGTTAAAATATATGGTGGGATTGATAAGGCTCCAGTAACCGGCAAAGGTACGGGGTTTTTCGGGCAGGCGGTAATTGATAGATATCCGGATTTGCCTGTCGAAGATGAGGGGCGGCTGACTAATTTCCGGATTAGAGAACATTTCTTGACCCAAATATTCGCGCTGGCATCCTGGCGCGGGCTCGATAAATCGATGGCGGCGTTAATCAAATTTCAGGAAAATAATAAGCTGTTACTGATGGCGTACAATCAAAAAGAGATGCGTATTTTGGGGCAGATTACGGCCAATCGCGAAAAGAAGAAGATGAACGTTGTATTTGCCGAATACGGGATTCATCTAAAAAGGGCGTTGACAACGACACCAAGGGTCAGCTCCAATGTTAACGTACTGACACACGCGCTGGGATATTTCAAGACGGGACTACAGGGAGCCGAGAAAGCGCATTTTCTGAAAACGGTCGATAAATATCGCGAAGGCAAAATTCCCTTAAGCGTGCCGATTGGAATTATCAATTCCTGGATTGCGCGGTTCGGTCAGGAGTATCTGTCCGGGCAAACTTATTTTCAGCCGTACCCGGAAGAATTGATCCAGGTAAGCGATTCGGGCAAAGGAAGAGATTTTTGACATGAAAGTATTTTTACTGGAGAGAACCCAGCGCCTGAAAATATCTCCCGATAAGGCCTGGGAATTCTTTTCCAATCCCGCCAATCTGTCATTAATTACGCCGGCCGAGATGCGATTCGATATAACATCGGAATTGCCGAAAAGAATGTACGCCGGGCAAATTATTACTTACACGGTGCGGCCGATAATGAACCTTAAAGTAAATTGGGTGACCGAAATCACGCAGGTACGCGAACCGGAGTTTTTCTGCGATAGCCAATTGCTTGGTCCGTATCGCCTGTGGAACCATCAGCACCATTTCATTCCAATCAGCGGCGGCATCGAGATGCGGGATATTATTCATTACGCGATACCTTTCGGTTGGATTGGCTGGTTGGCAAACGCGATAGTTGTCCGCAGGAAGCTTGAATATATCTTCGATTATCGCAAAAAATACCTTGCCGATAAATTCGGCGAACTTCCAGGCTGAAATTTTCTATGATTCAAGCAACCCGTATTGCGCCGTTAAACGAAAATTCACCTAAAAACGGGAGATATGTTCTTTACTGGATGCAAGCCTCGCAACGGGAGGAATACAATCACGCCCTGGAATATACAATTGCGCGAGCCAACGAAATGGGCAAGCCGATAGTGGTCGTTTTCGCGCTTACTCCAAATTATCCAAACGCGAACCATCGCCATTACTCATTCATGATAGAAGGGCTAAAAGAGACACAGGCGGCTCTGGTAAACAGGGGTATACAGCTTGTAATCATAATAGGCAATCCGGCTGATATTCTAACCAAACTGTCCAGCGATGCCTGCCTGATAGTCACCGATTGCGGCTACACGCGAATTCAAAGGCGATGGCGGGTTGGGGTTGCCGATAAAATCGAACGCCCCCTATATCAAGTTGAAAGCGACATTATCGTACCGGTTGAGCAAGCATCGGCAAAGGAGGAATATTCGGCGGCCACAATCAGGCCGAAAATAAATCGGTTGCTTTCGGACTACCTTATTCCCGTTAGGCGAATCCCTCCGAAAAAAGATTCGCTGGGATTACGTTTTGATTCGGCTAAACTTGACGATATCACAGCTACCTTAAGCGAGCTGGGAGTTGATATGTCCGTCGAGCCTTCGGCACATTACAAAGGAGGCTTAAGTTGGGCAAAAAAACGGCTTGATGATTTTCTTGAGCATAAAATCACCGAATATTCTGAGAATAAAAATGACCCCTCGCAAGAATATCTTTCAAATCTCAGTCCATATATTCATTTTGGCCAAATATCGCCTCTGTATATTGCTATCGAGACGTTGAAACGGGCCAAGAAACACGCGACCGCGTTTTGGGAGGAATTGATTATTCGCCGTGAACTGGCGATTAATTTCGTGTATTTCAACCCGGAATATGACAATTATACCGGTTTGCCCGATTGGTGTCTGAATACGCTTGAACGACATGCCGAAGATAAGCGGCCATATCTTTATAATCAGGCCGAACTTGAACAGGCCAACACGCACGACCCATACTGGAACGCGGCCCAAACCGAAATGATGATAACCGGCAAGATGCATGGTTATATGCGGATGTACTGGGGCAAAAAAATTCTGGAATGGAGCCGGACACCGCAAGAGGCCTATAAGACCGCCATTTACTTGAACGATAAATATGAATTAGACGGCCGCGATCCGAATGGCTATGCCGGCGTGGCCTGGTGTTTCGGCAAGCATGACCGCCCTTGGGCCAGACGGCCAATTTTCGGGAATATCCGTTACATGAATGATGCCGGGTTAAGACGCAAATTCGATATCGATGAATACGTAAAAAAGATAGAAAGATTAAAAAACAAACCGCTTTAGTTTTTCGATACAATAATATTGCAATTTTATGGCCGGATAGGTTAACTTAAGCTGATATGAAAATCTGCACGCCATCACAAATGCAAGAAATCGACCGCAAGGCCATTCAGGAGATGGGAATTCCCGGGCTTACCTTGATGGAAAACGCCGGACGCGGTGTATATGAGATGATTGTCCGCTGCTTTGGCGAGGTTGAGGGTAAATCTGTAATCGTATTCTGCGGCAAGGGGAACAACGGCGGCGATGGTTTCGTGATTGCCCGATACCTAAAACAAAACGGCGCCGAGGTTCAAACGATTTTATTGGGGAACAAGTCCGAAGTCAAAGGGGATGCCGCGATTAATCTGGCGCAAGCCGAAAAACTGGGAATCCCAATTCAACAGCTATCAAATCCAGAACTCATTAAAATTCCGGAAGATACCTGGCTGATTGTCGACGCCATATTCGGCACCGGATTCTCCGGCGAAATTAAAGAACCAATCGCGGCGGTTATAAAGAAAATAAATGCGGCGGGGAAAATCGTGGTGGCCGTCGATTGCCCATCGGGGCTTGATGGCGCTACCGGCCGGGTATCTAATCCTACGGTTAAAGCGAACCTGACCGTGACATTCGGGCTGCCAAAAATCGGACAAGCATTGTACCCCGGCAAAGAGTATTGCGGAAATCTGGAAATAATCGATATTGGTTTCCCTGTCGGGCTTGATAAAGATATCAACACCCACCTGATTACGGAAAAACATGCCGCATCGTTGCTTCCGGCCCGCAACCCCGAATCGCATAAGGGGGATTATGGCAAGCTGTTTATTTTAGCTGGATCTACTGGTTACACCGGCGCCGCGGCTTTGACAAGCCTGGCGGCTTTAAGAAGCGGGACAGGATTAGTGATACTCGGTATTCCCGAATCGCTAAACGCGATTATGGAAACGAAGTTGACGGAAGTAATAACCAAACCGCTGCCCGATGTCAAAAAGAGCGGTCATTTGGCCAAACGAGGTATGGGAGAAATCCGCCAGCAGATAAACTGGGCGGATGCCATAGCGATTGGCCCGGGACTGGGCACTCATCACGAAACGGCCGAGTTGGTGAATCGCCTGGTTCGGCAGATAGAAAAGCCGGCGATTATCGACGCCGACGGGCTCAATATAATCGCCAAAGATATGAACGCTTTAAAGGAGCACAAAGGGCCGCTGGTGATATCGCCTCACTACGGCGAGTTCTCTCGATTGACCAAATTAACGGTAGAGGAAATTATCCGGAACCGATTCGAATCAGCTAAATCATTTGCGAAGGATTATCGGCTGACCCTTATCCTTAAAGGGGCGCCGTCTATTGTGGCGACTGAATCGGGCGAAATTTATATCAACCATTCGGGCAACGATGGCATGGCTACGGCTGGGTCGGGCGATGTCTTAACCGGACTGATTGCCGGATTTATGGCCCAGGGCGTAAATTCTGAGAAAGCGGCGATTCTAGCCACTTTCGCGCATGGGTTGGCCGGAGATTTGGCGGCGGGTGAATTTGGCCGGCGTGGGATGATTGCGGGAGATATATTAAGGATGGTACCGGAGGCGTTATTGGAGATTGAAGAGGCTACCAAAGATTAAGCGAAAGATAGAATCAATATCATTTTAC
>JAAYTW010000226.1 GCA_012517955.1 Candidatus Zixiibacteriota bacterium
AGTATATTGTTCGAAATAGTAATCGCGCCATTGGTCACCCACACCGTAATCGTAGAATCCATCGCCGGTGGTGATGTCGTAATGGTCAAGATATCTGACCGGCTGATGTGAAATGGAATCGAAATAGGTCACATACACGGGCGTGTAATTGATAGGCAGGATATCGATCGGTTGTTCATGACTATCATTCCAGTTTTTATTGTCGACGGCCGATCTTTGCTGGGTGAAAAATCGTGAAAATTTCAATTCGTAGAAAAATTTGGGACTTGTCGTATGAGTCAGTGATAGCGTTTGATTGTTGGAAATGCGCGTACGCGTATTGTAATTATATAAGATATTCTGGAATTGATACGGATAACTGCCGGCGTCGAGATTGGGGTTCTCAAAATCATTTGACTGAAAGCCCTGATCGATATTTAGCGAGCCGGAGAACGAGGCGACCAATTTCAAAGTCGGGCTGAATCGGTGCGTTATTTTAAATAAACCGGAATATTCGTTTGCCTCCCGGGGAGCGTATTTTGAGCCGCCGAACAGAGATGAATACAGGTCATGAGTATGGGGCAGGTAGGTGTCGGAGATGCTCGCGTAGCCGGAGGCGAAAAAGCTCATGTTTTTTATTAACGGTACCGGCCCGGAAAGCTGAGCTTCTCCAATATCGGAGTTAAAATTAGACGAGCTGATTCTACCCTGACTGTCTATCGTTGATTTTTTGAATAATCCGAAATTATCCGTTTTATAGGACAAGCGGCCGGAATACTTTTGAAGGGAACCTTCTTTGGTTTTCACTTGTACCACGCCCGACATGGCCTGACCATATTCCGCATTAAATCCCCCGGTGAGCACTTCGAATTCTTCGATTGCGCCGGCGGTGATATTAAGACCTGAGGTGCCTCCCGAATAGGGGTCCTGAATGGAGATGCCATCGATAAGGTAAGCGTTTTCGTAAGCGCGGCAGCCGCGGATATGGATTTCATCGCCGGCCACGACAACCCCCGACTGATTCTTAAGCAAATCGGTGGCGTTTTCCACGACCAGATTTTTTATCTGGTCCGCCCCGATTGTCGAACGGCTTTCGGTGGCGCCGATATCAAGCATGGGTTTCTCGCCAATCACCACAATATCTTTGCCAAGAGTCAATACCGATGGTTCCAACTTGAAATCTATATTGACGGAATCGTTTTCTTCAAAATGGGCACCGGTTTTTTGAATCATCTTGTAACTTATAAGGGAAACTTCAATCGTATAGGTGCCGCTTTTGATATTGGCAACTTTGTAATGGCCGTCAACGTTCGTTGAAGCGCCGAAGTAAGTGCCTTTAATCATGATAGTGGCCCCGGGCAAAGGTTCGCCGGTTTTAGAATCGGTAATCGTGCCTGTCATGACGGCAGGTATTGCCGGGCCGGCCATCAGGGCGACTATCATTAATATGGCTACGCCGATTAATGAATTCTTGTTTTTATTCATCTTGGAACTCGTATTGTAAGATGTTTGAATACATCCGTCCGAACGTATTCTGGCCGTTGCAGTCAAAAACCGCGAAAGAGAACAAGACTACTCTGGCTTTCCATCGGTTATTCGGATCATAAGCCGGATAGCGGACCGCGACCGTATCTCCGGTGGTAACATAAAGAACTTCATAACCCGATTCACCGAACATACCGGCAAGGGCAGCCGGGACAGCGGGCTTGAAACCGAACGTGAAAGAAAGCGGTACTGTGGCATACAGCGTATCCGGATAAATTTGTACGCTGTTATATCTTATGGTATCGGTGCCGGGTGGTATCACCATGAACATCGGCCTGTTGATATTGGTTTTATACACGCTATCAATCGGCAGGAATGGGTAAATGGCGGTATCGCGGCTTGAATAAGTCATATTGGTCATCAATCGTCCGCCATTGCGAAGGAAATTGACGATGCCGCCGGACGCCTGCGTAAAATGCCTGTCGGAACCGGCATTCCAGATTACGATATCGAAATTGTTCAGGGTCGAATCGATATCGGTGATATTGTAAAAGGTTCGCCTTTCAAAATTCAGCGAGGTATAACCGCCGGGATATAGTGAATCGAGAATGTCGGTAAAAATATGCTCGCTGTTGAAAAAATATAAATTGTCATCTATGTACAAAATATTACCTACGACCGGCTTGACTTCCCATTTACCGCGTATTGTATCCGGATAGAATATCACCGGACTATAAGCGCCCGCAATATCCTGGCAGCGAAGAAAAAACCTATAGAAACCCGGCTGAAGATTGGTGAATGTATAGCGGGTTGTCAACGAATCCAGATGATGCCAGGTTACCGTATCAAGGTCGTCGACCCGCATCGATGAATCTCCGAGATAGAAATCGTAACCAACAATCGTTAAGTCGCCGTCAGGGTCGCCGCCATTCCAATTAAAAGTCATGTAATTGAGGGAAACGAAATAGGCGGTATCATAATTGTGGGTGAAGGCAAACGGGAAACTCACCTCAGGCGGTGAATTGATAATTGGAAAAGTCATTTTTGCCGGCGTGGCATCCAGCGCCGAATCGTTATCAACGGCTCGAACAAAGAATGTAAAGTATCCCATAGTATCGCGAATCGGGACATAAAATGTATCCATTACGTCGGTAGTGAATGTCCATTGCCCGGCGGAGGTATCACCCCAGGCCCACTGATAACCGATAACTTCGCCATCGGGATCATCGCCGTACCAATGAAGAATTTGCCGGGAGTAATATCTTCCGGGTAAGGTGTCGCCGGTGACCTGCCCGAGGCTGTCCCCTATGACAAGGAACAGATGTGTTTCCGGCGGTTTATTGGGTCCGGGCCCGGCTGTTTTATCGGACCCGCAACCGGCAAGACCTGCCATCAATAAAAACAATATTAATAATTTCCTCACGATCCCCTCGAATCGCCCCCCTAAAACATTTATTTAAGCATCAACATCTGTTTAGTCTCGGAAAAATCACCAGCTTTTAATTGATAAAAATAGATACCGCTCGAAACTGATTGTCCCTGCGAATCAGTACCATCCCAGATAATTGAGGACATCCCCATGGGTAGATTGTTCTTTGTCGTTTCGAACACTTTTCTTCCCAGCAAATCAAAAATCGCTAAAGTGACATTACCAGGACGGCTTAGGTAAAAATTAATCATGGTGGTGGGATTGAACGGATTAGGATGATTCTGATAGAGAGTAGTCCTTGTCGGTACAGTTAGAGGTTCATCGCCGATGGAAACATCATTGGAAAAATCGAGATATCGGCGAGGTTGGAGTTGGTAACCGGAACGATATGGCGAGGAGATATCATATTGGCCGATAACCCCGACTATTTTCTGAGGCAGAACCGGCCGGATTTGCCCGGGAATATTGGTGCTTCTATCTATGCGAAGGGCGGCGCTATCGCCGTAAACATCAACAATAGTCATGGTCGCTGAGGAACCGAGCGGCGGCCATGAATTAGGAATATCCAACAAGTCGACATGCCTGACATAAGCAAGTCGTCCCTCATAAGCTTCTCCGATACTGTCGCCAAGTTGAGCGCAGTTTACATGCAGTGTATCAAAAGGCCTGTTTGTCGCGAGTATACTGATTCGACTGATTTTTGAGCATACTACTTGGGCCCTTCCATAATAGTTGGCGACGATGCCGATAGCCTTGATGGAATCGCCGATATTCACATTGACCGTCGCGCTTCCCAGATAGCAACCGATTCCAGCAGTGGCATCTTGCATGAAGAAATCGGTCGTCGTGGTGGTCGTAAAATTAGTGCTGGTGGCGATTCCGTAAATAGTAACAGCCGTGTCAATCAAATCAGGGAGGAAATCTCCGTTGGCGTCGATTCGGGCATCCGCAATAGTCACATTACGCGGCGATTGGACTTTATAGCGCTTAAAACTGATAGGAGCTTGGTCAGGGTATTTACTGCTATCGCCGCGGTTGTCGATGGCTTTGATATAGTAGTCGACCATGTAGCCGGCCGGTAACGGCGGGAATGTAAATGAGTAGTAATTATTGGTGCCCGCGGTCATTACCTGGCTCTGCCAGTTGCCGAGATTGAACCTGTATTTAAGCCAGACCGTTTGAACCAGGCTATCATCCACGACATTGGCGGAGATTCTGGTGGAATCAGCGTCGCTGGCGGAGACATAAATCGGGTTGGCCGGAGAATTATAGACATTGCTGATAATCGGAGCGCCGGTCGGCAGGGCCATATCCCTCATATAGCGCGGCTGAAGGTTATAGCACCCAAAACGATGATAGATGACCCCCTGCACGTAGGCGAAGTGAGTCCCTATTGGCGGTAAAAAACCGTTGATTGAATCTGAAGCTTCTCTAACCATCATGCGATGACCCGAAGAATCGGAGCAAATCCAGGTCGATGTGTTTCCATATACAATTGTCGTTTCGACTGTGACATCGTTTATACGGCAATAAACCCCTTCAAATTGCTCTCCCAGTGAATCGGCGCCGCCGGTGGAATCAATCCAGGCCGCCGAAGGTATAAGAACGGGAGTCGGTTCAGGGTTACCATAGGAAACAAAATTAAAGCTATTACGGATAATCCGCAACTCGGTCATCGTACAAAAACGACCGGATGTGTAATTATATTCTTGAACAAGAGCGTCAAATGTAATTGAATCGCCGGGAATCAATGCCGGGAAACCGGTGGCGCTTGAATCGTAAGCCATTATTCCCGACCAAGGACCACCCGATGATGTTTCGAGATAAAACGACACGCCGGTTCCGGCATAATAAAGGCCCGTTCCGCCTACCACAATGCCCCCTGTATGGACGTATCGTCCCGTGTATAACGAACTATCCCGTCCATTGGGAACCTCCTGGATTTGATTGATGGAGACTGTATCATAGGCAAAGGCTGATGCCGCCAAATACAGCGCTCCGATCAAGATTAAAATCGTTGTCTTTCTCATAGCGAGCTCCTTTTATTTGATTATTAAAAATTTTCCCTTTTGAATATCGCCGGTGATTTCATCTTTTACGGTATAAAGATATAAACCGGTGGCTATTGCTTGATCGGCTTTGGAGACGACATCCCAGCTATGCACACCGCCCGACATGACAACATCGCCGGACGCATAATTGTTGAACCAGGCGATATCGGCGCCGGTGCCGGATGCCGCATCGTGATCGATTTTGTCCACTATCTCGCCGGCCAGAGTATATATCGTTATGCGGCATTTTTCCGGCAGATTGTAAAAATACATTTTGCGGAGACGTTCTTTGGCCCCATCGGTGCCGCGGCCGTCCCAGATAGCATAGGCGCGATAAGGATTAGGGAAAACTCCTACCTTAGCGTTGGTTTGAACGGGCGTGCCCGGAAACGCTCTTTGGTAATTGAGCAGGGCGCTGGATTCAAGACTTTCGAGGTTGTTCAAGGGGTCACCGGTATCAAAGGCGCTGACGGCGAAAATATACTGCCATCCATTAAGCAAATTATCGCTGGTAAATTTATAATACATAGTATCGCCATCGATAATAACCGGTTCCGGCAGGGTAATATACCCAAGGCCGGTATTGTAACCTGTCGAATCGCCGGTTTTATCAAATTCGCCGATTAGCTCCAACAAATTTTTAAGGCCTCGACTCTGGTTATCTTGTGTAATCCGGGCCCGATAAATCCGGTAACCCTCGAAATCCTGGCGACCGAGTACCGGGTCGACAAAGGTTTCGGCAAATTTATCCCAATAGATATCAACTTTACTATCGCCGGCTACCAATTTCATGCCGGGCGCCGGTGGGGGCACGGGGAGCAGATAACGATCGAGGATACCATCATGGTCGGTATCTTCGCTGGGCTGGAGAATTCCATCGCCGTTTTTATCCTCGCCATCATAGGCGGTTTTGGCCCAGTTCGCGAATTTCAACAGGTTGGTTTTGGATATTGGAGTATCCTCATTAGGAGAATCAGCGCCGTATTTTTGCGCGCAAACCATCGCGTAAACGACTTGCATCGTTGATTCCGGTAGCAAAGTTGGATATGGCCCCGAGGATATTAGCATGGTCCAGTTCGAAGTTCCGAGAATACCGGGTATGGTATTACGCCAATCGGGATAATCGTTGAAACCGCCGGCGAGTTTAGAATATCGCTCAATATCATTTTGGGGCGCCGAAAATACAGGGTCGCTGCTGTTATTCCATCGCCAGATATTGTATTTAACATAGCCGGAGTCGGTATATAAGAAACGTCCTCCACCCGTATCGCCGAATGCCGGAGTGCTTCCTAAGAATCTCACGGCGCTGTAGCTTTCGGCGAAACCGTTGTCGCCGTCGTAATCGAATTTGTATCCCATAGCGCAACTATCGATAAAATTGCAAGCGTCGTCGTACCAGTTCCAGCTTCGATTAGGGCCGCTTGTGGGAGTCAAATCGGTATTACCGATACTGGGTTCGAACCAGAAACCGGCATAGATATTTGATATCGGTAGGTTGCTTTTGTTGGTGATATCGAACCGAATGATTACAAAGGCATCCGCGAACGGCATGCTCCAGGCGTAAGTTTCCTGATGGACAGCGATTTTAAATGGATCGTGGTACAAAATCGAGTCGCCTACTCCGGGCACATGAGTGTTGGAGTCGGAATAATCGCAAATAAAGTCCTGATGGCTGATTGCGAAGGGGTCATAGTAACGAGAATTAATCAAAGACGATTTTTCGATAATAATATCGGTGGGCGATTCGCTGTTGGTAAATTCATATCCCTGGGTGGTTCCGGATGTGCCGGGATTTTTATCCATGGCTCCGGTAGTGACTTTTCGCTGGCCGTTTTGTTCGCCGCCGAACCAGAGGCCGCCGAACCATAGATGTTCTACATGCGAGCCAATAGGGTATTCGCATGATGGTTGACCATCGATAAAAAAGCCGGTGCCGAATACACCATAGTTGGTGACCGTCAACGAAATATTACCTATGTTGGTGTAGTGACTATTATCGTCGACAGCCAGTGCCGGGGTTGTCCAAATAAAAACCGCCAGCAATACGCCAAAGCTGAGACTAATTATTTTTTTAATACCCTTACCCTCCCGTCATTTTTATTGCGGCCATATAAATAATCTAAATTAACATAATACGCAAGAATTTTTGCCATTTATCGTATTTTCTATCATTATTTTGTATCATTTTTTCTAATAAATGACGCCGGTCGGCCATCGACCAACCGGCGTACATTGAACGATAGACGTTATGCCTACCTAACAGCCAACTTTAATCCTTCAAGGTCGAATTCTTGAGAATATCGCCTTGATTGCTGGGACGAAGTATCGGCGGCAGAGTGGTCGGGAACCAGTGGCAGCAGCTTAACTGCGCGGTGCCCTTGAAATAGCCGACCAATCTTGTAACGTCGGAACCTCTGAATTCGCAGTTGCCGTTGACATCCCCGGCAACATACAGGTATGTACCCGTCGAATCCATATAGCAGCTGTCCCTGGGAACGGGACCCACGCCCTTGAAGTAGCGAACACCATAGGTTACGTCGCCGCCCATGCGCTGGCCGTCACCGCTGATATCTCCGATAAGATATTCGCAAGCGGGGCCGCCGCCGCAATCGAGACCGGTGTTGAAATCGGCGTCGGAACGAGGCTCCAATCTCCAATAATTGAAATGCCATCTGAAAATACCCGTGATACCAACAATAGTATCGCCGACTACCGGATCAGTGTAGTGGTGATATCTAACCTTGGTAATCAAGCTGATTGTATCTCCGGATGTCAGCGAGACAAGAAGTTGGCAGCTATCCGTGGGGGTAGGCAGTGAAGGATCAAGAACTACTAATGAGTCGCATAGTTTACTGAATACATCCTCATAAGTTTCGAGACCGGCCCTGGGTTGTCTGAAATAGAAATCGGCGGTGTTGGAGCTCATGCGAGTCGGCTGCGGAGCCGGCCCATGATTGACCAATACGGCATTACGGTATGTCGCGAAATTACTTAGTTCCGTTTCGCTATAGTATTCGATAACCGAACCGGTCACGATAACCGTATCGCCGATGATTGGCATCCAGCCAACCGCGGCGCGGGTCCAGGGAGCAAGCACGCAACCATGGTTGGATGCGTCATTGATAATCAGGTTATTGTATAGAGTAGAAGTCGTATCGGCCACGATAACACCTTTTACCGTGACAACACCGCCAAGTATAGCCGAAGTATCGCCGCCCGCGTTAGGAGCCTGAACAGTTGAAATTGGGGTGAATCCCTGCCAGATTCTGGTGCTGTCCGGGATTATCATCGTGACCCCGAGGGAATCGGTGACACCGACGACGATTAGCGTATCGCCCAGACCATCGGTCTGAACAGCGGTGGTCAGAATAACTCTTCTGCGGTCGGTATCGAGAGCCGCGGCGGTGATGCTGAGGCCGCTGGTTGTTGTGTAATGGGAAGGAGTTTCAGCGGAAGCCTGCTGCATAGCGCGGTCGAACTGCACCGCCAGATGAGTCTGATCAATCGGGAACGCGTAGACTATATTGGCTTGCGGAACAACTAGCGGAACATAGTCCGATCCTTTGCGCGGCATCAAGACGTAGCTTCTTACATAAGGAGCCTGGTAACGTCCTTCGAATTTGATAACGCCGACAAGGGTCAAATAGCGAGCGCCTGTCGAAGGAGGAACGGCCGGTTGATCCGGACCATAGTACCAGTTGTAGCTCTGCATATAGATTGAATCTGGAGTAGAGTTGTCGGTTATCCAATAGCTATAGGTGTCTTTTTGGCTGAGAACGGTAACGCTGTCGATTTTGACCAGAACGTTTTCGTAAGGTTCGGCGCCGAAATTACAGCCTCCGATTAAATCGACGATACGCACATCCGTGGTTTCGGGCAGAGGATTGTTGGTGCTGCGAATGGTAAAGTCAATCAAACTATCGATTTCAGTCCAGCCGTAGTATTCCTTTACGCGGCCATTTAGCTCGACCTTATCACCAATCGCGCCGTTAAAAGTATCTCCAGCGGCATCGATATAATCGTATACCGTTATACCGGTCCATCCGGCATAACCAGCGGTGGTTCTGGGATCCTGCAGATAGAAGTATTTTGAGGAGCCCTGTTGCACCGAGGTTACTATACCGCAGATATTGACAATCTGACCTTCATAAGGAGAGATAAAGCAAGATGTATCGGTGCCTTGGTTGAGTGTATATTCTATATTGTAAATTGTGTCCGCGCCGCAGAACGAGGTATCAGGAACGATGAAATATGAGGTCGGCGATTGTGTTCTGGCCGCGATATCTTTGGCCACAACATAGTAACTCACAGAATCACCGATAGCGTACGGGCCCATATGATATTTATAGTTATTGCCGTTAATGCTATCGTGCGTAACCGCCGTATAGGCGCCGGCGTTAAGGGCATAATATAAGCTGTCGTCTGTAATGGGGTCATCGTCGGTAATGTTGGCCGTGGCAATCACCACTTGCCCCGGTACCACCGGCGAGGGGGAAATGGTGACGCTGTTAATTTGAGGAGGAACAGCCGCCGGAACAACATCACCAGCATTTCTGGGAGCCAAACGATATTGACCGTAAGTGTAATGAACGATACCAGTGATATTGTAGGTTTGTCCTACCGTAATCGTTGGGATGCTGCTTCCGGACCTCACGACATCCATCCAGATAGCGCAGGTGTCGCCGGAACCATCGGTGCCCCAATATGAATACCGACCGGAGGAAGTGTTCGAATCAGCAATGACGGTAAAGTTGTTTATTTTGCAGAGAACTTCCTCATATTGCTCGGCGCTCGGGCTGCATCCATCGCCTATCATATCGGCGGTTATAATAATCGGAGCCGGGGTGGCATGGCCGCTGGAATGAATGGTGACCGACGGCCGCATCAGCTCGGTCAAACCGAAATATTCGGTGTCGGTCGCCACGATCGTGACGCTATCGCCGATTGCCACCGGAGTCGAGCCGTAAACATAGATACCCGACCAAGCGGAATCAGCATCCTGCAGATAGAACCTACTGGTGGCTCGCTGGAAAACGCCGGTAACAATACCATTTATCTTAACGAGGGAATTTAAATAATTCGATGGATAACAGGTATCGGGAGGCGTCCCGCCCGGGTTAGTGTTGTTAAATTGGATGGCTGCGATAGCAACGGGCGGCGTGGAGGTATCCACCACGGTGAAACCGTAAGTAGCCGAAGCTGTCCTCGCGGAGCTGTCATCAACCGCGATTACGTAGTATTCGACCGAATCGCCGACATTGTAACTTCCCAGTGTGTACCAGTAATTGCCGCCGGTGGCGATACTATCGTGGTAAACCGGAGCAAACGCGCCCGGCACAACACGGCGATACAAACTATCGGTAACGATAGTGTGATCGTCGGTGATAGTCGCTTTGGAGGTTACGGTTGCGCCACCGGGTACCAACGGATACGGGTAGCGTAAAACGGAGGAGATGACAGGAGGAGTATTGGTTGTGGGTAGCGCTTCCCAAAGAACCATGTTATCAAGATAGATGGCGGGGGGAACGGTGAAAGTTTGCACATTGCCACGAACTTCCATATTTAACTGATAGGACCCCGCCGGACAAGTTGCTGTCCAAACAATCGCTTTCCAACCAGCTGAATCTCCCGAATATGGGATATTTGGAGAAGGATTTAGCCCATTGGGAATAAACCAGAACCAGGGACGAACCTTGCCATTAGCATCGTTATCATAAACCCATAATGTGCAAGTATAAACCGCACCGGGGGTTACAGCGATCGTGTCGGAGGCGAGTTTCATCGTACCCGACGAACCAGTCCAAGTATATTTGGCACTGTATGTTCCACTCATCACTATTGTACTATCAGCGGTTACGGTTGGGTAAATTGAACGGTAGAACCAATTATCCGGCGGTCCGCTAACACCATTTATTGACCAATTCTCGAAACCGCCGTTAAGCAGTTTTTGAGTATCGGCCGCGGCCGGTATAGCAAGCAGGCAGATTGCCAAACCGACCAAAGAAATCAAAAATAATTTTTTCATAATCTCCCTCAACTCGATTGAGATGTTAAAAATTCCATGTTATTGGACGTTAAGTTTAGCTTCACTATCACACTCCCTTCATTATTTGCCATAAAGTTACGATTCAAAAATCTATTGACAAGCCTTTGGGGATAAATATGGGGCTTTAATCCGATTCATGGCAATCGCGTTTCAGGTATTGTGCGCCCCTTTTCGGCAACTGTCCTGATTTCCATTTGATTAAACTTACGAATTTCGATTGCCGGGCCCCAATTGTCCCCGAAACTTTCATTTTTCTATTGGTCTTATTAATAATGGTCTTTCATTGTTCTCCTGATTTATATCCCAGACTTTTTATCCCAAACTTAATCGTTCAGATGTCCGAACCAGTAATTAAACATCATTTTTTCGAAAAATAAAGTCAAATATTCAAGAACTATTCAAATAATGTTAATAATAAATTTCCTTTCAAAATGCCGGCCTTGTCCGGCAATCGCTAAACTACGTTTTCACCAAGAAGCGTTTTACTAACTTTATGTCCCAACGCCGGTTGCCAATAGTGTTGCTCTATTCCAGAAGCTCCGCGATAATTTCAGCGGATTTGCTGGCCTCATGTTTAAGCGAATCCAGCTCCACGAGCGGCTCCTCTTCGACATGATATTCGAGTCCCATTCCCGCCAGTTTAAGCTGTCCTTGAAGGGCTCGTTGGTAGAGATCGACGATTTCTGCCCTGTCGGTTCGATGTTGTTCTCTCCTGATACATTCCTCCAACGGACATTTGACATAAACGACGCCAAAATTGGCTATCACCTCTCGCCCGAGTTTTCGACCGGCGCCTTGCCCATCGACCGAATCGATAATCACATTAACGCCGAATTCGTTAAGGTTGTTGGCGTTAAATATCGAAGCTCGATAAACGAATTCCCTTTCCTCCCTGGTGAAGGTGGGGTTGGGAGTGAGGAATTGCCTTATCTCATCCAAGCGAAGATACTTATGCGTTACCGAATTAGCGTTAAGAATCTTAACAAGCTCCTTCGAAATGGTGGTTTTGCCAGCGCCGGAAAGGCCGGTTATCCACAGAGTCCAAGGCCGTTTTAATTTAACCGCCTGGATATGCTTCGCCGCCGTATCCACCATGTATATAACTATAAAATTAACAGCATGCTGTCAAGGAAATTAAGTCTAAATTTAGTGTTTTTTGGTCGATGTGGGTTAGAAAATATAAATGATATATTCGAGGCAATACAGTAATAGAATAAAAAAATTAGGTATTTGTCGTGGACTATTGTGTTTTTAATAGGCATCCTGTTTTTTAATCCGCATAAATGCCGATATAATTACCGAATAGATTTTTGTGGCTTTTTCATAATTAAATAGTATTTTGGCGATTACCCAGAAAACGGGCAACGGCATTAGTTAATCGAACCCGGGATCTTTGGAATTATTTATTTGGCGCAATCTCAACGGCGATATGGAACTTAATAACGCTTAGTCTAATAAAATAAATTAAAACCGCCGCCCCAATGAATTTAATATGGGGTGTTGGCGTAGGAATTCTGCAAAATTCCGAGGAGTTTTATGAGCAAACAAAATTTTGACGTGGTCATCCTAAACGGGCGACCGGCGGCGGGCAAGTCGGAAATTATCGATTATCTAAAACATGTACCGACGGCGGAAAGATTACAACGCTTTCATATCGGTGAATTCGAGGAGATTGATGATTTCCCCTATTTATGGGAGCGCTTTCAAGACGATGACGTATTGGAAAAAATGGGGAAACCGAGGATGTTTTCGGAAACATCTTATGTTTTTAACGGCAAGCGTTACCCGGGATACACATTCAAAGAAAATTATCTCTGGAACTTTTTTATCCGCAAACTGGACCTTGCGTATTCCCTGAAAATGCGCGACGATAAAAATTATCACGACCATAAAACCCTGCTGGTGGAATTTTCGCGGGGCAGCGAACACGGCGGTTTTCAAGAGGCTTATAAGCACCTGTCCGATGAGCTTCTAAAACGTGCCTGCGTAATTTATATAAAGGTGTCTTTTGAAGAATCGCTCCGAAAGAACCGTCGTCGTTTTAATCCAGACAGGCCCGATAGCTGGCTGGAACATGGATTGGAAGATACCAAGCTGGAATTGTTGTATAAAGAATCGGACTGGGAGCAATTTTCATCGGCGGATCCTAATTTCCTGATAGTCCGCGGCATCAAAATCCCTTATGCGGTGTTCGATAACGAACCGGAAAAAACCGACAAACCCGAAATTTTAGGAAAGCATCTTGAAGAAATTACCAGTAAGTTGTGGAAAAACTGGTATAAGTAAATAAGGTCCAACCGGAATCACTGACAGGCGGCCCGATTCGACCGCCTGTTTTTTTAAATCAAGAACCCGCGAAAATACTATTATCGATTACTATTCATAGTTTTTATAAGAAGCGGACTTATTTTAATAACTGCTTGACCTTTGGTCTCATTATCATAACTTGACGCAATGGTGTTCGGCGACGCAAAGTTGTTTTAATAGACTGGCAAGGGTATTGAAAATCAGATGCATTTCGGCATTCCTTATTTCGGTGAGTTGTTATCCTTTTTGACCGCGTTCGTCTGGGCCATGGCGGTCATTCTATTTAAAAAAAGCGGCGAAACGGTTCATCCGATAGCCTTGAATATGTTTAAAAACATTTTGGCGATGGTTTTGCTTTTACCCACGATGTTGATGTTCGGCGAAGACGTGTTTTATTCGGCGCCCGCGGATGAATACTGGTGGTTGATAATCTCGGGGGCGATTGGCATAGGTGTCGGCGATACCCTGTTTTTCAAGGGACTGAATCTGTTGGGAGCAGGATTGTTATCTATAGTCGATACGCTGTATCTTCCGATGGTCATTTTCCTTTCGATAATCTGGCTGGGCGAAAGCCTGAGTATTTGGCAGTTTGTCGGAGTGGCGGCCATTATCGGAGCGATTATATTGGCTACCTACGAAAAAAGAAATCAGAAATTAAGCCGGCGCAATTTGATATGGGGAACGTTTTATGGTTTAATGGCAATGGCCGCGATGGCGGTAAGTATCGTATTTACCAAACCGCTACTGGAACGTTCGCCGATAATTTGGTTAACGGAGGTCCGTCTGGTCGGGGGCGTGATAACGTTATTAATCGTTTTCGCCTTTCATAAATCGAAAAAACAAATCCTGATTTCGTTGACACATATTCATGGATTGAAATATATGTTCTGGGGTTCATTTCTGGGAGCGTATCTTTCGATGATGATCTGGTTAACCGGCATGAAATACGCGCAAGCATCGGTGGCCTCCGCCCTGAATCAAACCAGCAACGTGTTGATATTTGTGCTGGCGGCGTTATTTTTAAAAGAACGATTCAATTTTCGCCGAATCGCGGCGATTGTTATTGCAATGACAGGCGTCTTTTTAGTAACATTCGGGTAAGACTTATTGGTCATGCGCCGAATAATATATAGTTGCCGGACACGATGATGAAATTGACAAAAACGAAACTACCTCCATTCGATTTTCGGGGCGTTTTCAACCCAAGCGATTATCTATATTTTTACGCCAATTCAATTTCCGATGAGGTTACCAGGATGCAGGTCGATTTTCTTATCGGCCAGTTGAATCTTGAGCGACCCATGAAAATCCTCGATCTGGCTTGCGGCCATGGCCGACACGCCAACCAATTGGCGAAACTGGGACATCAGGTGACCGGCATAGACTTGATGCCGGGCTTTCTAAAAATAGCAAATCAAGATGCCCGGAAAAACGGGGTAAAGGTTATATATCTTAAAGGAGACATGCGACACCTGACGTTCCAAAACGAATTCGATAGAGTTATCTTGATGTTTACGGCGTTCGGATATTTCAGCGATGAAGAAAACTATCTGGTGCTTCAAAACGTGGCCCGAGCCTTAAAACCTGGCGGTCTTTTCTGTTTCGACACGCACAATCGCGACATGATACTTAAGGGAATGATTCCATATGCGGTTGTCGAAAAAGGAAAGGATTTGCTGATAGACCGCCATGAATTCAATTCGATAAGCGGCAGATTAATCAACCGACGTATCATAATTCGGAACGGCCGCCGCAAAGACACTCCGTTTTTTGTCCGATTCTACAGCTATACGGAAATTGCTCGATTGCTTAAAAAGGCGGGCATACCTATCAAGGCGGTGTATTCGGATTGGCAGGCTCGGCCGTTTACCAGCGAATCGCGCCGAATGATTATTATCGCCGAAAAGAATAAACTTTAGCCCGTTTGTATTAAAACATCTAAACCGGGGCTCAAAACTCAACCCAACCCCACGATATCGGATTATTTAAAACAAATCATCATCGGAATAAGCGACATATCTTTTCCTTATGGTCGGATTATTTTCAATCAGGATATAGTTTTTAAAGCCGCCTATTTGCCTGCCTCCAAGGATTTTCTGTTCGATGAATGTCAGCAAGCGATACTTGAATTTATCGTGATGATGTTTCACGCGCGATCTGCCTTTATACTGAAGCTTATCTTGCCAATCCATCCGGGCTATCCAATCAGCCATCACGGCCGGATGGGAACCGTCATAGACGGGCACTTTCGCCAGCGAACCATAATCGAATTCGGGCGGGTCTTGGCGATGTCGTTCCCGCGCTTGGTCGACCCCTTTTCCGGCCGCGGTAAACGCAACCCGTTTGGCCTGCATTACGGAAGGCGGCCTTACCCAGCCATAGTGAAAAACGATAGCTGGAATCGAGACTACTTTTAGTTTCTCGCCGTGGCGGCGGAACGATTGCGAATCCTTATATGATTCGATACCCAGACCGTTGCGGATAATTCTAATTTCTCGAGTGAACCAGTGATGGTTTATTATGTGATGGCGGTAATCGCCCCAGAAATGGCGGAAATCGAGCAGTATCCCTTCCACATCGTGATTGGGCAGCAACTCCCGGCAGCATTTTTGGATTAGCGGTAAATCATCCTCATGGATTACTTCATCGCACTGAAGATGGAAACACCAATCGCCCGTACAAGCGGCCAAGGCGATATTGGCCTGTTGCCGGAATACGTGGCCGCCGGCGGCGGATTCTTCCCAAACCGTGTCGATAATTCTGACTTTGGGATTATCGATACCAGCCACGATTTCGCGGGTGCGGTCAGAACCCTTGCCGATAGCGATTATAAATTCATCGCAGATAGGCAGGATTGACAATATCGATTCTTTGACGGGGTAATACAAAGAATCGGCGTTACGGGCAAATGAGAAGCCGCTGATTTTCATGCAAGAATAATATCAAGTAAGTGAAGGCAATGGCAAGGGTAAAGTGGGTAATATGATTTTAAGTTCCTGTCAAAGACTTTGTTTAAAATGAGAAAACCTGCGAGATTTATTGTCCAAGGCCCATTTAGGATATAAGCGATAACGATGCCGCGGAACTTGTGAGAATATCAGTATCTAACTATTTAATTATTTTACCAAAGTAAATTTCAACGGTGTTATAGCTAAATGCTCTAACTTGTTAGCGGCAAAGCTGGATACACCCTGTCATATTCGCTTCTCTCGTCTGTTAATTAACCCGATTATTTACATCAATTTGAATTAATTATGGCAAAAAGATGTTGCATTTTCTGTTTTAAACAATTTATTCGAAATAGTAACGAGGGATAAATAAAAATCGGTCAATAAAACCGCTTGTCGGAGGGAACTATGAATTTCAATTCGGCGAATGAAATCCTGGATTTCGCTATCAAGAAAGAAGAAGAAGCGCATGATTTTTATATGGGGTTGGCTGAAAAAGTAAAAACCCCCGGCATGAAACAGGTATTCAAAGATTTCGCGCTTCAGGAAAAAGGCCACAAAGAAAAATTGCTTCAGGTGAAAGCCGGGCAAATAGGTTTGCCATCCGACACCAAAGTAAAAGACCTAAAAATCGGCGACCACCTGGAAGATATCGGCGAGGTTGGACCCAATATCGATTATCAGACGGCTCTGATTATCGCCATGAAATCCGAAAAGAACGCTTTTCGGCTGTATTCTGACCTGGTGGCGGCGGTTACCGAGCCCAACCTGAAAGCGGTTTTGATTGGTTTGGCCAACGAGGAGGCGATTCACAAGCTCCGTTTCGAAATCGAATATGACGACCGTTTTTTGACCGAAAATTGAAGCGACACCGTTTTTCGGGAACTTGGGCGGCGGTTTTAGGCTTAATGTAGTTGGTTGCATACACGTTATTGGAGCTTGAGTAAAACAGTTAAAAAGTTGAATTGAAAGAGAAAGGAAAACTAAAATGATAAGCGAAAAAATCGTAAAAGCCTTAAATGACCAAATAGCCGCCGAGATGTATTCTCATTACTTATATCTGGCGATGGCGGCTTATTTCCATGATGAAAACCTTCCCGGATTCGGTTCCTGGATGAAGATACAAGCCGCTGAGGAGATGTCTCATGCCATGAAAATCTACGATCACATTATCGAAAGAGGCGGTCGGGTAGCCCTGCAAAAAATAGACGCGCCGCCGGCAAAGTGGGATTCGCCTTTGGCCGCGTTCGAAAACGCTTATAAGCACGAGTGTGAGATATCCTCAAAAATCAACAATATCGTCGATTTGGCGATTGCCGAAAAGGATCACGCCACCAACGTGTTCTTACACTGGTTCGTTGATGAACAGGTCGAAGAGGAGGCCAATGCTCTGGAAATCGTCAATCACATGAAATTGCTTGGCGAATCCAAGGGCGGTTTGCTGATGTTGGATCGTAATCTGGCCAAACGGGAATAGGTCATACTGCAGTGTATTTAGAAAGGCGCCGTTAGGCGCCTTTTTCATTTACGGGGATTGCTTACAAGTAAAACCGGGCCTTATTTTTCTTTGCTGTCCGTCGACATCAATATCTCCGATATTTTTTGGGGTCTAAACAGTTCAAAAGACAATACCGTTGAACCGAGACCGAACATTAATGCAAGCGCAATAATCAGAAAGCCCAAAACGGGAATCAGGCTCAGGGTGGCAAGAACAATAATTCCTATTACCAGGCATACTATACTTGGCTCTTGTTTCTTTATTCCAACTAATTTACATAGAAAAGAGCCTATGTATAATGCCGTATACACCGCCCCGATAAATAGAGCGATACCGGAACCAAACAATATCAAAACCGCCATGGGAATACCTATGAGCGTTATCATCGCCACACCGATTGCCAGCGGAAGAATCAGTATTATCACGAATCCCAGACCCAATGACACCCACGGTCTTTCCCTCATAATGGCCACGCATTTTGTCGCTTTGTTCTTGTTCAATCCTAATATTATCAGGCCGCAGGCGATTAAACTTAAATACATCAGTGGAATTATGACCGTATTCCCTATTAATATATACAACAGAAATATAATAAGGCTTGAAATAATATTTATAATCATGAATCCTATCACCAGTGCCGTAATCGAGCGGAACGCATGGTATTTTGCCGCTCTTTCTTCTGGTTCAAGTTTTATCCACTTGGTTTCACCCCTAACCACCGTTCCAGCCGGAATTTTCGCTTCAGTAGGACTTTTATATATCAAATCGCCATTAATCACCGAATTGGGCGAAATCTCGAAATCCACCGCGTTGATTTTCAGGTTTCCGTCAACGACGCCGGAGATTTTAAGGCGTTCGCAATCAGCTCTCATATTTCCCCGGACCGTTCCTTCAAAGGTTATCTGACCGCCGAAAAGGGAGGCGTCTCTGCCGATATCCGTCGCCGGGCCTATATTGATTGATTGCGCGAAAGCAATCAGGTTTCTTCCAATCGTTGAATTAATTTCCACGGATTGCGCGAATGCTCTGATCGAGCCGGAAACCGGCCCGATAACATTAATTTGCTGAGCGGCCAGGTTAATATTTCCCTGGCTTTGCCCGGAATATACTAAATACCGGCATACCCCTATTAAATCGCCGTTTATCTGAGACTCGAATCGAACGCTGTTGCCCGCCAAATATAAATCGTCATCAAATGTCGTATCTGCCGGGAAACTTTTATTTTGGGTTTTGGTAAAAATCGAAGCCGATACAAAACAGTAGGTAGAAAGCAACAAAACCAACGATAAATGAATTATCTTTTTCATACTCATACCTCCATTACCTTTACGATTCATTTTCTCATATTGTTACATAAACGAATATTTTGTAAAGAGAAAACTTGCGTCACATCGGCGAATGAGATATATTCGCCTCATGAACGAACGGCAGTGTATTGATAAATATCCCTGGCGGAAAATAGTCCCGAGGTGGATTCTCGGTATAACTGAAATCGGTCTTTCGGTGTATTTTGTTATAAGGGCCAATGAAAACCTCGGTTTGTTCTTTGCCGCTTGGTGGGCCGTCTCGTTATTTGTGCTTTTGCCGTTGATACGGTGTATTCATTGTTTTTATTATGGCAAAAGATGTAATACCGCCTGGGGATTAATAACAGGATTTTCTTTCGCCAAAGGTGAAACGAAATTCTTCCAATCGGGCTACGGCTTGACTTTCCTGCTCTGGCCGCTTCGTATATTACCGTTTTTTTTCGGTTTTAAGGATTTGCTGGGCGCCACTATGGAATGGGAATTTGCCTTTAATCCAAATGGGTTGTTTGGTATATATGTTTTAACTTTGGTCATTCATCGCTTATATTATCGGAAATCCAATTGCCCATCATGTTATCAGAAATCCCTTTGTCCGGTTTATAACCCGCAGGCTATGGTGGAACCGGTTGACTCTGATGCTCAAAGCCTTGCCGACAATCAGTAATCGTTTGTTTTATTTAGCCTTATAAATAAAATATAATCTATCTAAATTAGATATCGGCTGTCCCAATGGCATCTTGGGGGTCTCTTTATAGGCTTTAATGTAAAAATCTCCCAAAAATGGTGTTGCGGGGTGTTTTGTCAAATATGTGTATCTATATTTTTGTTTATCGATCAGCTTATATTTCAATGTATTAAGCCGATAATAGTGATTGATGAATTGCCCTTTGGCAAAAGAGAAAGCTATGGACAAATTTCAGGAAGCCCTTAAAATTGAACCGCAGGATATAGCCGAAGAGTTAAAAACATTTAATGATGAGTTCCCCGAATCGGAAGACATGGGGGATACTGCTCTTGTCGGCACATTGGATTATGATGACCTGGCCGCTTTGTATGATATCAACCAGGCGGTGAATTCGACTCTGATTCTTGATGATATTCTCGATATAGTGATGACCAAATCGGTTAACCTGTTCAATGCCGAGCGTGGTTTTTTGATGCTTTTAGATGAGAATAATCGGCTGCAATTTAAGACGGCGCACAATATTAAAAAAGAACAGTTCAATTCGGAAGACATGCGCATATCCACGACAATCGCCGATACGGTCGTTAAAACCGGCAAATCCGTTTACACCTCCGACGCCTTGAACGATCAAAGATTCGCCCAGAAAGCATCGATTATCGACTTGCATATTCGTTCCGCCATGGTGGTACCGCTTAAAATCAAAACGGAAATAATAGGCGTGCTTTATCTTGACAATTCATCGCAGACGAACATTTTTATCAAGCAAGACCTGGTGCTTTTCGAAATGTTCGCCGCCCAGGCCGCCCTGGCGATTCACAACGCGAGATTGTATTCCGAAGTCCTCGAGCTTCAAAAATACCAGCAAAATATAATCGCGAACATTCCCATAGGATTGCTGGTGGTCGATACGGGAGCGAATATTACCGCCGTCAACGGCAGCATTCAAAAGATATTTGATAAAATCGGCTGGCATCAATTTTCAAACAATCTGATAGGGAAAAAAATAATCGATTGTGTTCCCGACAAATACCGGCGTACATTTATCGAATCGCTGGCAGCGGATAAAAACCAGCCGGTGATAATACCCCGGTTTAATATCGATTGCCAGGACAAAGAAGTCGTTCTAAAACTCCATTTTTGCCCGTTCGACAATTATCACGGCGATAAAAGCGGCCACATTATTTTATTCGAGGATATAACCGAACAGGTTATCCTTGAGCAGTATCTGATACTTTCCGAGAAACTGATTGGCAAAGGGGAGATGGCGGCGGCTATCGGCCATGAACTCAATAATTATCTTACGGTGATTTCCACTAACGCTCAATTGGTTGCCATGAATCTTGACCAGGGCAAATATGATAACCTTAAAGGTAAAGTCGATGTCATCGTAAAAAACGTCGATCACATAAAACGTTTCACGGATGGCCTTATGGACTTTTCTACCCTGGAATTGAAACCCGTACCTTACGATTTGAGTCGGTTGGTCGAGGACCTGGTGTTTTTCGTGAAGCCCCAGCCCAAATTCAAACACGTTACCTTTGATATCGATGTACCATCGAATTTACCGCAAGTCCATATCGATGTCGGTCAAATTCACCAGGTATTGCTCAATTTGATTATTAATTCGGCGGACGCGTTTGCCGAATCAAGAGACGGCAAAGGTCATATTAGGGTAAAGGCGGCCGTTTACGAAAAGGGGAATATGATCGCCTTGACCGTAGCGGATAATGGCCCCGGGATAGCCGATGAAGTTTTCGGAAAATTATTCGAACCCCATATAACCACCAAAAAAACCGGACACGGTCTTGGCTTATCCAATTGCCTGAGAATCGTAAATAATCATGGCGGTAAAATAAAAGCCTTTAATCTTCCCGAAGGCGGCGCCTGTTTTGAGATTCTTTTGCCAATAGCAATTGTCAGTAAATGAACGATGAATTCAAAAAGCGGTATGAATTATTGGACAGGATCGGCGAAGGTGGATTAGCCGTCGTTATTAAAATTCGTCGCCTTGATTCAGCGGTTCATTATGCTTTTAAAAAACTTAAAGACAATTCTCCTATAAATTTCGACGCCCTTCATAATGAATATACAATACTAAGTTCCTGTAAACACCCCGGAATCCCAGCCGTCGTTGAATTTATCCAGGAAACCAATCATTGCGGTTTAATTTGCGAGTTGGTTGAGGGCAGGCCGTTGCAGGAATATTGCGGCAAGCTCAACGATTCGGAATTGCAAACGTCCCTCGTCGCGATTTTCGATATCGCCGCTTTTATTCACCATATGGGGTATATTTACAATGATTATAAACCTCAAAATTTTATCCGGCGCCCCGATGGCTCATTAAAACTTATCGATTTCAACTTGGCGCAAAAAAACGATTCTCAAGTTTCGAATAAATGCGGCACCCTTGAATATCTGGCGCCCGAAATTATCAGAGGCGGTCAAGTCTCGACGTCATCCGATATCTACTCCCTTGGCGTTATGCTTTACGAACTTATCGCCGGTCACCTCCCGTTTATCGCTGCGGATCAAGACGGCCTATTAAAGGCGATTGCCGAATTGCCGCCGCTTCCCCTGACCGGTGAATCAGCCCGCTGGAACAAAGCCGTTCAGCAATTATTGGCCAAAAATCCGACCGA
Organism: Candidatus Zixiibacteriota bacterium; assembly: GCA_012517955.1. Taxonomy (GTDB): domain Bacteria; phylum Zixibacteria; class MSB-5A5; order UBA10806; family 4484-95; genus JAAYTW01. The sequence goes on from JAAYTW010000226.1 coordinate 22,375, forward strand.
TAGACCGCAGTCCATATATGAGGCGGCCGATTTGTTCGGATTATCGTCTGAACTGGATGCCGCCGTCAAACGCAACGCGGAATACTATCTTGGTCTAACCGACGCCAATCAATTGCCATCTACGTGCCATGATCGAACGTTGGTTGATATCCTTGACCGAATTTTGAAAAAATATCGCTTTGATGATGATTGGATTGCCTGTCTTGGCGACTGGTCCGGCAGCGATAGTAAAATCACCGGTCAGTATCTATTATACTTGATTAAAAATGATTTTATTAAATTTTCGGCCAGGGGATGGGTACCCGCCAAGCAAGCTGACCCATCGATATTGCCCCATGCCACCCGAGATTACTATCTGCGTAAATTAGCCCTTCTTAACCAAAGCGAATTCGAGGTGCTCTCATGGATAGCCCTGGCCAATATGCCGCTGACAATCGCCGAGCTTTCCGATATATCCGAATCCTGCCCGGAGCTCATTAAAGCATGTGTCGGACGGCTGTCGGAGATCGCGCTTGTTTCGCGCGAAAAGAAGCACTGCCGCGTAATCAATAAAAGCCTGGCGCTGACAATCTTGACTCAGGTTTCCCCGCAACGTCAATCGATGATGCACAAGCGTATGGCGCGATTCCTGGCTGCCCGCGAACCGGAAAACCACAGCCTGTTGGCCGAACATTATAGTAGGATTCCTGATTATCGGCGGACTATCGATCATGGTTATCACGCAGCCGGCGAATTTCTTAAAAACGATAACCTTAAACAAACTCGACATTATCTTGAACTGGCCTTGAAGGCGAGATCGGCTTTGGCGGAAAATCAAATCGAACCCGAAAAATCGGCGCAATTATATCTTTTCGCCGGTGATTTTGCCAAAAGGGTGGTCGAAAACAAAACCGCCGAAAAATACTATCGGATGGCGGCCGAATACGCAAATCTTGCCGCCGACGATAAAGTGCTTGCTATTATTTATAAAAATCTCGGCGATTTATACCGGCGCAATCAGCGTCCTAACGAATCGATTGAGTATTCACAGAAAGCCCTCGAGACATTTTGCCGATTAGGGGAGCGGTCGTTTGAAGCGGCCTGTTTGAATAATATATCGCTGGCCCACTGGCTGAATGGAGATTGTGCCACGGCTCTGGAGTTTCTTAACAGAGCCCTTAAAATCAACGAGGAACTAAACGATTTTCTCGAACAATCGAAAATTCACAGCAATATCGGTTTTATCAGCGACTTGGCCGGCAACACCGCGCAGGTCCTTCGCAGTTTCGATAAGGCTCTTGAATGCGCCCGCAAAGTCGGCAATCATTATCAAGAAATGGTTAGCTTAAACAATATCGGTTTCTTCCATCTAAATTCCGGAAACCCTTCTAAAGCTTTGGGCTATTTCCAACAAGCTTTGGAAATCGCTATCAGGCGAAACTATGTCGACCAGCAGCTGAACATGGAATCCAATATTGCCTGGGCTTATCACGAGATGGGGAATATAATAAAATCAGCGGAGGCCAATCAGAAAACTCTGGATATCGCGCTTAAAAATCGCCATGAGCTTTTCGCCGCTCAATCCAGCTATCTCTTGGCGCGCGACTGTTTGGCAATGGGCAATTATCGTTTGGCAGATAAAATGCTGATTCAGGCCCGCGGAATTTGCTCCGATATTTCCAACAACGATTTGGCTATAGATATCCTTCTCGGGCAAATTGAACTGGCCTTGGCGACCGGCGATTTGGTCAGAGCCAAACAGTTGCTCGATGATTTTTCCGCAAAGAAAAACCCCGGTAAAAAGCAATCACTTACCGGCAAATTATATCAAGCTCGGCTGCTTGATTTAAAACGAGATGATAACGCTGTCGCCGCTTATAGGGATGTTATAAACCAAGTTACGGAAACGGAGTTCGGCGATATCGGAATCAATGCCGCCATCGCCGCTGCCGAATTTTGTCTCGGGCAAAACCGTCTTGAATCGGCCTCGGCCTTTCTTGCGGGCATCGACACTCCTAATGTATTGACGAAGCTCCGCCTATCGCTGGCCAATGCCGAACTCGATAATGCCTCCAGGCGGTTCGATAACGCCCTCGAAGCGGTTAAAGCGATAAAAACACAGGCCGAACAGTTCGGTTGCTTACCCGAATATTTCCGGGCCAGTCTTGTTGAATTAGATATTTATATGAAATGCGGCAAAAACGCCAATGCTATGAAAGCTCTGGCCAGAATGGATAAAATGTATCAATCGTTTCAACGGTCTTTTCCCGAGGATAGGCCGACCGCCGACTTGGCCAACTTGCCGTTTTTTAATCGATACCTTACTGCCAGAGCCGCGCTGGCTGAAAAAAAGGCGGCTGCTCTATCGCGATAGTCGCCCCAAAAAGAAAACCGCCTGGTCAGAGGCGGTTTTCTAAGGTACACCTAATCAGGTGTTTTCTCTTTTAGGAACCGGACGGGATGTAGCCCGCTGGGGCGACTCTCTCTTCAAGTTCCTCAATGAATAGTACCATTAAGTACCTCCCTTCGTGAAAGGGGTTTGTGGGGGAAACAAACATTATGCGTGTATTTCATTTGAAATAACGCCTAATTCATTTTTATTAAAATAGACTTCATCGATAACTTTGTCAAGAAAAAAATGCATTATTATTCATATTTTATGAATATCATTACATATTCAATGAAACCAAACCGGTTGCGGTACAGTATTGCGACGCTGGGTTTATTTTAAAGATTCCGCCAAAACAATGACCTTTAAAGCATTATGGCCGCCCCGGATTCAGTTCTAATGCCGAACACGCAATTTGGGATAACCAGTTTAAGAAAAGGCCGAGTTGACCGCAAGCCCGTCCATGGTGATAGTTTTGTTACAAGGGTTGATTGCGGCAGGCGCCATATCTTAGCCAAATCCCGTCAGTTTGTAACATCCGAAAGCATATATCATGGACGTTATATTCTATTTGCGCCCTAAATGCAGGGAAGTGTTGAAAAGGCGCAATATATTAAAAACGAAAACTTCGTTTTTCGCGTAGGGGTTTGGCATGTCAAACCCCTACGCGTTAGTAATGGATAAAATTAAACCTTACACATGGAGATTCCAGCAATAAAGGTTTTTCAACAA
>JAAYTW010000227.1 GCA_012517955.1 Candidatus Zixiibacteriota bacterium
CTATTGATTATATCTTGGGGCTCGGTTCCTTAACCTGAACATGGGGCAGGCCGTATTTCCCCAGCCCGGGCCATAGTATTCAATGTGTGTATGGCACAAGGCGGGCATCGATCCACCTGTCCCTTGGAATCGAAATGGATTTCAAATAACAAGAGCAGAATTTTTTAATTATTCGCGCTTTCCTTGACAATTCCAATCTGCAATCTTTTGCATTTTGGAAACAAAGGCTTCGTACTGAAATCCAATAATCCAACGGCGTTCTAATCCAACTTTCAAAACGGTGTTTTGGAATAATGCCGGGGCTAATTTTCCGATATGCCGTGTATTAGGACTAATTATAAAAAGTTCTCGTCGGGTTCAAGTTTATATTGATATATTTACATAGCTTTTATGAGTTGATAAGACGGCGATGCGAGCGATTTTGTCGGCTGTTATACATGTCTTAGTCAACAAACGGCTCATTGATTACGAAAATTTGGGCGAATCGGGATACTCTATGCGGAATTTGCCCGGGGGTACATCTTTTTCGCAAGCGTAACCCGCCCCATCAAGACGGCCCTGACGCTTACTTCCGTCGGGCAAGTGAAGGATATATCTTTCGTTGGCAACCGGCGCGCCATTTTTGTCATGGAGCCTGATTTCGATACAATCTTTAAAGGTCAATAATCCGGATTCTTGCTTATCGCCGAAACGTAAATTATCTACTTCGATTACGAAAAAATATTCCGGAGGATTATAATTTTTACCGTATTTCTTCAGCTCTTCACTGGTAGGAATCTCGTCTATATCTCCATGATAATCGAATTCCCACAATAGTTCTATTTTCTTGTTTTTTACGGTAACCGGAATTTCGACTATTTTATCGTGGGCGCCGTCAACGTCAAATTCATAAATTATTACTTTTATTTCTTCTCCATCATTGATGCCGGCTGTATCCGCCGAAAGTCTCAAGATATCGCCACGGCGCGCTTCTTTTTTATCCCATTTCATGTTCATAATATTAACGGGCGGCCCGGCGGGAATATGATTTGATGTTTCATTCAGACCATGTTTAGGCAATTCGACTTCAAAATATACATAATCGCCCAACTCGATATTATCAGGAATAGGAATTTTGCCGGTATAATAATTACCACTGATTGTGTCAGATATTCTTGCCAGGGTTTTTCCTTTATCGTTTCTACATTTTATTTTGATTGGCGCCCCTTCGCCGACGAATACGGTTTTAACTTCAAACCCTGTTTCGCCGCCGCCGTGAGCCGCCCTTGCCAACCAGTTGGCGTAGGCGATTGACGATTCCAGCTTTTCTTTGTGAACAGTATCGGTCGATTTTGTGAACTTGCTCTGCATCGCAAATAGCCTCACTGCGTTGCGGGAGGTTCCGGCCTAAAAGAATCAATTATCGCGTCCACTTCGACGCCAATTGTTTTGATGGTCTTTTTCGAGAAACTGGCGGTAAAATTATAAGTTACCCCATAGGCAATCAGATAGACCTGTTTCTGAAATATAACTTTCCCCTCCGTGGGTATCCATTTATAAACAGCCTCATAGGCGTCAAACCCCGATTTTACTTTTTTGGGCTGCTCGCCAAGCAATTCAAAACCTTGCAGGGTCTGCGCCAAAGTCTGAATTCTTTGCTTGGCATACGCGGTTATATCGTCAGGTTTGGCTTCTTTATCAATCATAAGAACCAGGTTGTGTTGAACACCGCTGTCGTCGGGGCCTTTAAATGTATAAACAGTTTCGTCAATCCAGCCCGGGGGAAGTTCAAGGTGGGGGTGGGAAATATTATTTGCTGAACTCATGCTAAAACTCTCCCGGAATAAATGTAACGTTACAAGATTTACCGTTGTCTTAAGAATTCCCTGACTTCGTTTAACTGTTGGTCGGTATAATTAACCGGTCCACCGACGGGAAAAGAAAACTCTTTGCCGGTAATCGATGCCACTAATTCCACGACCATATCGCAAGCGCGCAAGTAATTGGGAAACTGCGGCTGGTCGTCCAGGCCGATGAAAACCATTTCTTCTTTGTCAGATAACAGCGGCGCCAGCATGTTTAACAGCCAGGGGGCGCTGATATATTCGCAATATTCTAAATACTTACGCCTTTCCTGGCCCGACGATGATATAAGTCGTTTGCCAAATTCCTTTTGAGCCTCCAAATCGCCGAGCTTTGCAAGCGCCACCAAACATCCCTCAATAACCTCCGGGTCTTTTTCGTTCCTGCAACGGTTCTTTATGTCTTCTATTTTAACAGTTTCGCCGAGATTGGCGGCGACCATCGGTATCATCTTTTTAACGTTTTCATCGTCGCTTTTATCATAGGCGTTGAGAAGATTATTATAGACGGCGGGATCCGGGTGATTCATCAACCCCTGTAAGCCCGCGTTGCGCACGGAGGCATCGATATCCAGCAGTGCCCGAGCGAAAGCTTGAGAGGCACCTTCACCACCTGTTTCATTAAGACATCCAAGAGCAATGAAGCGAACGTCGGGGTCGCCGTGCTGAGCCAGTTTTATCAATTCAGGATTGGCTTTAGACCCGATTTGTTGGGCAAGAACGGCTGCCGATGGGTCTTTATTCAGTACGCTCTGAATTAGGTTTTGCAAATTATTCTCACCTCCTTGAGAGAGATTTTGAACATCACTTTTATTGTCAGATTTCCCATTGCGGCCGTTACCCCGGCAGTTTCCGCAGCCGGTTATTGCTATCAACCCGATTAAGATTATGATGCTGACAAAACTATATGCCGCGCGCATTAATCAATGTCCCATTTTTCTGGGGTCCAAAAACCGCGGCAACTTGGGTTTTTTAGGAATTAACGATCGAGCCGCGTTTCTGGCCGTTAAAGCCTCACCATCTGTCTTGTGGCGAGCGTAGTCTTTCATGGTAATCATAAAACCGCGATTTAAATTTCCATACCCCACATCATCGAATCTCGGCCTATACTTGTAATAAACAGCCGGAGTTGCTGGTTGGGCGGGGGTGGTGGGCGTAGCCGGGACAGCCGGCCTGGCCGCTTGATATTCGAGCGGCCAGGGATTGTGACCTATCATGTGATTATTGTTATGCATTAACATTCGGCGGGACCAACTATCTTGCAATAGGTCCGGTATTTCGCATTTATCTGTATGCCATAAATTTAAAAAGTGGCCGATTTCATGAGCCAAATCGTTGGCCCACCACTGGACATCTCTTACGGAACCCCAAGCCGTAGTGTCGGCAACCAAAATTCCAGGGTTTGTCAAACCGAATCGGCTGTATACCTTGGGGCTAAAACCATAACCGAGGGTCCCGCCATTACCGATACGATGAACAAAATATACATTTATTCCCGTCCCCGTCCAGTGAAGTTTAAGGATTTTATCGATATCACCGGGAAATGGAGCGTTGTTAACAACACCGGCAGTTGCAAGAGTGATATTTTCATTTAAGGTCGTACCCACATTAAAAGTAATCCCGGCCTGATACCAAACATCCTGAACCATTTTCATAATATCAGCGACGTTAGCTTTACTGCCGATGGCCGCCGCGCCGCCATCGGCCTGGGCAATTGTAACAAGATGAGGAATAATATTTAGTCGTAGCGGCTTAAAGACCCAGGCCATCAACTCCGCCAGAAGTGGCCCTGAAGCGTCCTTGTAGAAAACTTGTATTTTTGCTTTTTGGGGGGTTTGATTGCCGCCGGCAACTCCCTTTAAGGCAATAACCATATTTTTCACATCGGGCAGGTTACCGGGCTGTGGGGAGTCAATCGTTACAACGGATGGGGTATCGCTTTTTACAAAAAGGGGAGCGGTATCTTCTATATTTTCGCGAATCAAGCGAACCATGATTTTCCGCCCCTCGGTAATACCAACTATCGGGCCGGGGAATTCAACCTTAAAGCCTCGATCGTCCATATCCGGAGCATCACCGCGAGGCGGTCCCGATTCGGCTCGAGGATTTTTGGGATCCACCAATCGGGAAAATCTCAAGGGCACGATTCTCTCTAACCCATAGACTTCTTTAGCGATTGCCATGGACTATCCGCCAGCCTCATCCTTTAACTTGGAATTTGTGCTGTTTCCAGGAGAACCGTCCATTTTAAGCGGATCATGGTCTGCTTGAAAATTAAGCATAGCCCTTTCGGTGCGGGGTCCATATACTCCATCAACTCTTCCGCTGTAATAGCCGGTTATCTTCAGTCTTCTCTGTAATCCTTTAGTGGTACTTATTGAAGGTATTTTCGTCAGGTTTGTAATTGGGAATTTGGATCCGAGGATTTCGACCGTTATCCCTACTTTAGGTTTAAAGCCGATAAACACCCTTCCTTCAGAATCTGTTTTGCCCGAATCTATCTGCTTGGAGCCATCCATGATTTTATAAGGGACATTGGCAATCCCGCTTTTGGGATCTTGACCCGGATAGCGCTGAAAATATAAAACGAGAAGGACATCCGTAAATGTATTTTTTTTACCGGGATTTGCCGGACCGCCCATTTATTTGGTCCTCACCGATGTTGGCACGTTGGGAAATTCAATCCGATGTTGTACCGGCGGGACTTTTTCCTCTCTTTTATATCCGTTACCATCGAGTTTTCCCTTACGTATCTCGCCATTGGAAAGGTACATTATATACTCTTCGTTCCCGCGGGGCTTGCCATCTTTATCTTTCAATTCAATTTCAATCCAATCGCGATAAAGCAAAAAATTCGATCGCGCGCTAACGCCATCGGCGCTGACAATGAAATAATAAATCGGCGATGAATAGTGTTCTCTTTTGCCGGTTGTCGTAAGATCATCATCCCTAAGCGGATATTCGTAAATCCATTCATACTCAACCTTATCTCCTTTTAGGGTAAGCCCTGGTTGAGTCTTTATAAGGAAATCCGCTTTATTGTAATTCTTTTCGTATATTTGGAAAGTAACCTTCGTGTTAGGGTCAAACCCAATCATCTCGGCAGTCAACTTAACTTTTTCACCGTCGCGGGCCTCTTTTTTCGACCACCTGACGCCGATAATGGCCTTAAGCTGAATTTCATAGTTTCCCTGCGGAATACCGGTCTTTTTTATGGGCCCGCTTAGTGTACCCATCGTCTCATCGCCGGAAGGGGGTTTGATTTTATAATCAATACCTCTGATGGGAAAACCAGCCTTATCAACAAATGTCACATCCAGAAAATGCCCCTCAGCTTCTTCTCCCTTAACGCCGCCGCCCGCTTTCGCCGCGGAAACCATCGCGCCCGCGCCGGCGGTTGCTGATTCACCAATCAACACTGTCGGGCATCCCGCGATAATTGAATCGGGAGGGCCGCTACACATAACGGGGTCACCTGCCCGCGCGGCCATTTGGCCACAAATAAGAACAGTGGGACTCCCCATTAGTATTTGCTGACCAACGTGCGGCGGCGGGGGCGTTCCCGGGTTCATCATCGGGCAAACATGCATATCCCCCATCCTGGCGGCCGGCGCCCCCCCAATAAGGACAGTGGGCGCCCCAGCTGTAATGACACCGCCGTGCGAGGTGGAATCTCCTAATCTTGCGGCTGGTTTTCCCATAAAATCAAATACCAGGCGATTGGATATGCAATATAATTTTAGTTTGGCGGGGTTTCCTTGTCAAGCAAATTGCGGCTGGTTTCCTCCAGCGAGAACCGCCAAGCATTTGTCGGGCAGGGGCCTTAAAATATCAGAACGTTATAAGTATCGACTGGATCTTAGGCGACATTATCGCCCCTGTCGCGTAAATAATCATCATGGTAAATTCCACTAATCTTTAAGTATAAAACATTTCACGCGAAAATATTTTATGAAAACGATTTTTGACCTTGACTAAATCCCGGATTTATGAAAATATCGCGGTTGTTCTCTTGTCCCGATTCAGATTTTGAATTGTGTTGTAAACCAGGCAAATCATGTGAATTGGAGCAATTTATGAAGAAAGATTACGGCAGCGGTTCCGCCGGCGCGGTTTATGGGCTGGGATTTATTGGAGCGGCCGTGTATTTTATCGGGCATGCCGATAGTTTTTGGGTCGGCGTATTAGGATTTTTAAAGGCGATAGTTTGGCCCGCCCTTCTCGTGTATCAGGCGTTCGATTTTTTACTAAAGTAACAAATATGCCGCCCGAAATCGTTGAATATCCATTATCGTCGACGCTTGATTTTAGATAAAATTATGTACATATCGTCCAGCGGGGACCGGTCCTGGATTATACCGTATGTAACTAATACCGGCTGTTTATAAAATTTTAGGATAGGTTCCCTATCGGCGCAAAATACGGCGGTTTTAACGGTTGTGAGCCCGGGCCATCATATTTCAAGCATCAAATATCATACCGGCGATTGTACCGTTTTCTTGATATTGCCTGATGCTATTGGTCGATTATGACGGTCAACATATGCCGGGATTAGTACTTGCCCGCACTTTTATCCTTCATCCTCGTACGGCTGGATAAAACCGTTGTGCAGTCCCGATTCATTGAACCAGTCGAGGGCCGTCTCATATTCGAGTTTGGTAAGCCGACGTTTCAACAGCGGGATATCACAAGCCCGATAAGCGGGGAAA
>JAAYTW010000228.1 GCA_012517955.1 Candidatus Zixiibacteriota bacterium
AAAATCGAACAGGCCGATTTAGCAAATTTCAGCGGCCAGGTTCAGGCAACTGCGGCCAAAATTAAAGGAGCGATTGCCGATGGCAAAAAGTAGTGGAGCCGCGATTTCGTTAAGTTCAATAGCGCTTCCGATACTGGCGGTGTTTGCCGCTTGCCTGATATTTTATTACGCCGCGCCGATTTTGATTCCAATGACCCTCGCGGCGGCTACGGCATATATTCTGATGCCGGTAGTGGAATACTTGAAGCGACATAAGATACCGCATCTTTTAGCGGTGATAATTGTTATGTCCGTTTTACTGGCGATTGGCATACTGTTCCTGATATTCACCGTGTCGCAAATCGCCCGTTTCGCGCAGGAATTACCGGATTATCAGATATCGATTCAGGATGCGATTGATGCGGCTCAAGTTTGGCTTAACTCGCAATTATCGACAATCCCGGGCCTATCAATCGATCTTTCCGGCTTTAAATTGAACACATCCAATATAGCCAATATCGGAAAAATACTATTCAAAGGGCTCGGCTCGATAAGTTCGATTGGGCTTTCTGGATTTTTGCTATTTTTCCTAACATTTTTCATGCTTTCCGACTATGACGCTTACGTCGGTAAAATCAACCGATTATTGGGTCAAACTAACGAAGAGAAACAATCAATGATATTGGCTCAAATAAGCAAGCAGTTAAGGGGATTTATCAGTGTAAAAGTCATGATTACAATCGGGCTCTCGATAATCATGACAATCGGTTTTTTAATACTGGGAATCCCTTATGCCTATATCTGGGGGCCTTTGGCTGGAATAATGAATCTGGTGCCGTATATCGGGCCGGTAATCGGGGCGATACCGCCGATTATCGTGGGAGGATTATCAGGAGGCCTGTCGCTTCTGATTTGGACAACCGCATTTGTTTTCGTTATTCAAATGCTGGAATCAAATATCATAACCCCGCGCCTGACAGCCAATACGGTCGATTTGAATCCGCTGGCGGTGCTGGTGTCATCGATAATTTGGGGCTACTTATGGGGGGGTATCGGCGTTGTGCTGGCCGTGCCGATTACCGCCGCGATAAAGGTACTATGTGATAATGTGGAATCCCTTCAGCCGATAGGGATATTGTTAGGCGGACAGGAAAAGCAATAGGGGACAATTTATCAAATCAGAATTGGGCAGCATGAAGAACACATTGAAAAAGGTGCTGGAAAATATATTTTGAATAACATCATTTTCGCGCATTAGTAAGGGCAAGGCATACCTTGCCCTTACGCGAAGATGGGCGAAAGCGATTCGCCACAGCGCGAATTATTGAGATAAAGGTATATAAATGGAAATGAAATATTTAAAGTGGTTCAAAACCCTTGAATTGGAATTGGTGGGGCGAGACAATTGTTTTAAACTGCTAAATAGTGGCGTGGAAGAACCGCTGGAATTGCTTCACTCTCATATAAACAAATACTACGACGAAATCAGGGCGCGTCTGTTGGAACCGAACCCCTTCGGGCATCCATCGTTAATAGAACATCTGAGTTTCAAATATGGAATTAGCCAGAAAAAGATAGTGCCAGCCTCGGGGACGACCAACGCGGTTTATCTGGCGATGTTGGCCACTATCGAACGCGGCGATGAAGTGATAATCGAAACGCCGGTGTACGACCCGCTGGTGATTACGGCGCAAGAGTTGGGGGCGCAGATTACTTATCTTGAACGAAACGCGCCTGATTATAAAATCGACCTCGACAGATTGTCCGATTTAATAACGCCGAAAACGAAATTAATAGTCTTGACAAATCTTCATAACCCCAGCGGCGCCTTTATCAAAGAAAATCAACTGATTCAGATTGCCGAATTGGCGCGAACGAAAGGCAATGACGCGTATGTTTTAGTCGATGAAGTTTATCACGATTTTGTGATAGGGATTCAGCCCAAGGCGGCCTCGATGGCGGACAATATCATATCGGTGGCAAGTTTAACTAAGGTGTATGGCCTTAGTCTGCTTCGAGCAGGCTGGATATTCGCCAACCCGAAACTGGTGGAGAAAATTCGGCCGCTTTATTTGATGGTCGAGGGAATCGGTTCGCGTTACATGGAAGTGGTATCATCGGTGGTGGTGGAACATCTGGATGAGTACGTGGCCTATTCAAGAGAATTGGCGGCACAAAACCGGATGAGTCTTTGGGACGCGCTGGAACCGCTTCTGAAAGCGGAGATTTTGACTCCTAATATTACGGAGAACGGCTGTATTTATTTCCCCACTGTGGCTAATCTGGAAGACACACGCGGGTTCGTTCAAGAATTGGCAGATAAGTATCATGTATATGTTGTACCGGGATATTTGTTCGGGGAGCCGAAAGCGATTCGGATTGGGTTCGGGAGCAAACCGGAGGATTTCAA
>JAAYTW010000229.1 GCA_012517955.1 Candidatus Zixiibacteriota bacterium
CTCAATCAGCAATCCAATTGACCGGTCGTTCTCGTCGCTTTGGGCTCCCGGTACCGCCCCATACCCCCAGACCGAACCGTTGGCGCAGACACAGGTTGCCGTAGCTCCCCCGCCAAGCTGGATTACGGTTCCCAGAGTCAGGGCCACCGGGGCGCCGGCGGTGGTGGCCGTTGCCGCATTCCGAAAAGCCGTTACATACGATGTACTATAATTACTTCCGTTATAATAGACTTTAGTGTGAACGTCATAACCAGCATTCATCACTTCGGTAAGGCCGGCAATATGATCTGAATGCTGATGGCTTGCTAAAATGTAATCAAGGCCGTCGGATGTCGTCAGGCCTATCGATTGAAAATAGGGGATAACATCATTTATGCCTGCATTGTCTCGCCCACCATCCATCAACATAGTTGTCCCTGTTGGACCAATGACTAAAACAGAAGTTCCCCAGCCCACGTTGATATAATGGATTTCCAATAATCCCGATGGCGTGAACGCGGATACTGGCATACACCAGGATAATACGATACTGGCAGCCAATAATCTGAGTATGCTCTTAATGGCCGACCTCCATTCCTATAAGGACAACCGTTACTTCGACAAATCAATCGAAGTATTATAAAATACACTATTTTTTTAAAAATGGTGCCAAAAAATGAAGCATTTTTGGATTTTTTCCTAACCAGCCTAAATAGCTATAATAGGATGTATCAAATTACTTGCAAAAGAGGAATTAATTGGACTGTCATTTGAACAATCGTGATTATAAGGAGACACGGCCGGCGATTCCCGATTTGTTATTTTGTTATGAGATTTCAAGTTAGGGCTGATATAAGGGATTCCAAACAATTATACTCACAAAATAAGCAAGCTCACCGATTCAAACGCCCCTATTCTTGGTCGCTTATAAACGGATTTTGTTTGGTAATTACCCCGAAAAAAGAAAAATCAGCATCAAGGGAACCGCTTCCATTCCAAATTATGACCATAAATATCAGATTTTCCATCGCGCGGCCGGTCCGATTCCCGGAGTCACTGATTTTTCGTAATTAGCGTTTAGATTGGCTTTTGATAAGATAATCAGGGACGTTATAAGATTCTAAGATAAGAAGAATAAACCGGCGAAATTCGTATTATCGCTCTTGATTAATAGCGCTTTCGTTAAGATTGAAGGTTGGTTGCTTTTAGTTGTTTCCGAAATTTGCTTATGGAAAATACAACTTTATTTTTGCGTCAACAAGAGCAGCAATAGAATAATTATTACCAACGTAACAGCGGTGATGGCAACATATTTTTTAAACCGAGGATGCAAGATGGGCACGCTGTAAAACGGCGACCGCACATCCCTGGTGATATCTTCGCCGTTCATATATCGGGTTATTAAATCGCCGGCGAGCTCCGCGAAAACTTCGATAGATGCGTCGGCGAACGCGATATCGGCCTTGGCGGGGGCGCCGGTATATCCCTGCCAAATCTTGTTTTCGGAAATAACCTGTTTGGTCAGATGGTTTTTTAGGTAGGGCTTTAAGTCTTTATAACAATTGTCTACCAATTCAGGATAGAATTTCAGCATTATTGATGTTTCCCACCAGCCGGCGTGATAATCGTACTTGAGGATTTCTTTTTCCTCGCTGGTAAATTCCCTTTTGAGCTTTTTGGAAATCGCTTCGTAAATTTCGCCCTTGAGAAACTTGAAAACGATAGCTCCCGACAAACATAGCATATTGGAACCATGCTTGCGATTGACTTTCCGGCAGGCCTTTTCGATTGCCACCACCTGCTTGGGGGTGCCATGCGCCGTAAACACGAAAATATGTTTGAATCCATACATGGCCAGTCCTTTGCCGGTATAGTAGATAGCATCGTTGAGCGTGCTGGCCTTTACATAGAATGAACCAAGTTGTTTGTAAACCTGGGTACCAAGATGCAAGGTTGGAAAGAGAACAGCGTCGTAGTCGGGATTTTTGCGGACGAGGATTTCGGCGGTTTGTTTAGCGAAATATTGGGCGTTGAAAGCATCCACTCCTATAGGCAGGTGCGGCCCGTGCTCCTCTAATGGCGAGCAGGCGATAAAAAAGTAGGTTTTCTCGCGGTCGAGCTTATCGATTTGCGGGTAGGTGAGTTTCTCGATATTGTAAATTTGGCCAGCCATCGTTGGTTAAGGTAACGGCAAGTATGGGTTAAGTCAAGGATATTTGGGGGCCCGGTGGGAGGATAAAGGATATTGGCAGGATTGCGGGGATTCTTCTCTTCTTGAACCCGCCGCAGAGGGGAGTGTTGAAATAGTGAAATAATATGCGAGTGCGTGGCGTACGTCCCCGTGCGCCACGCCTTATTGGCGGACGAGGACGTCCGCCAATCACAAAATA
>JAAYTW010000230.1 GCA_012517955.1 Candidatus Zixiibacteriota bacterium
GGCTCTGGCTCACACGCTGGGCGCCCCGGTGAGAATACTTCTTCCGATGCACTGGCCGGTGTTGCTGGCCGGACTGGTTTATGGCTGGCGTGCCGGCGCGCTGGTCGGATTGGCCGCGCCGATAGTGGCTTTTGCGTTGTCAGGCTATCCTCTTCCCCCGATGATTGCGCCGATGACTCTGGAATTGGCCACTTACGGATTTCTGGCGGGATTCCTTTGCGAACAATTGAAATTTAACAGGTTCGTCTCACTGGCAATCGCGCTGGTGGCTGGAAGGCTGGTATTTGTCGGCGCTGTTTTAGCGCTGGGTTCAGTGATATTTAACGGCCAATACGTTCAGGCGGCGATAATACCGGGTCTGATTGCGGCGGGCTTGCAGATAGCGACCGTACCGCTGATAGCCTCGTGGTGGATAAAAAAGTCCGGCGATTAAAATCCAGATAGACAAATATTAAAAGGCGGCCCGAAAACCGGGTCGCCTTTTTTAGTTTATAGTGGCATAAATTTTAGTCGGCATAAACGCGAACGGATTCCGTTCCAAAGTTTTCTCGTAAGGGAAAGGCATGCCTTGCCCTTATGTGGGTTAAATTCAAGGTCCGCATGAATGCGGCTCCTACAGGATATAATCCTGGATTCCGAGTCAAGCCCGGAATGACAAAAAGGCGAATGCAATTCGCCCCCAGCGAAAATTACTATTTTAATAATTGTTCTCCGAATTACGCCCTCGCCTGCCTTGCCTCCAGAACCGCTTTTCGCAATAGCCAGATAATCACGCCGACTGCACCCACAAAAAGCAGTAGGAATAAAATCATCGGGCTCCATTGGGTGTTTACCCGTTCGGCGGCGACATCGTAATACACACCGATTTCTATATTCTGTACCATCTGGCGGCTGACCGCGTTGAGGGCAACCAACACGAATTGCAACAATCCGATTACTATCGCCCACGACCGGGAAACCTCTCCTCTTAATTTGAGGAGAATAGCCAACCAAACCACGCCTGGAATTACGGCAGTCAGTCCGGTCAACATGACCATCGGCGAAGCGAACATGGCGGTACGCACTTGCGTTGACCAAGTGCCAAATACGTACCACGAACCGGTCAGCGCGAACCAGATCATACCAATAGTATAAATCTTGAACGCAAATCCGGGCGCCCAGCGGCGGTAATCGGCGCTTTCCTTGCGCGCGAAAAAAGCAGAATCGAAAACGATATAAGCGGCGGTGGTCATTAAGGCGATACCAAACATAATTAAATAACGAGGCCAGAGACCGGTATCGCCGGTGTTGAGGGCGATTCCCAGCGGCGCTCCGGCTACGCTGGTCGATTGCCAAATTTGCGGCCAGGCGGAAATATTGGCCATCAGAGAAAAACCGTTGCTGAATATAAATCCTATCAGGATAAACAAAAAACTGGAAATCCAGCCGGCGGCGATTTGGGAACGCCTGAGATTATTGGGATCCTTCTTAATTCCGACGGCATAATAGTAAACGCCGTAATAAGCGACCGTTAAAAGCGCGATAATAGCCAGCCAGAACCAAGCCATTAAGATTGTGGCCGGATAAAACGTTTTATAATACGCGACTTGAACAAACAACAAAGGCACAATGCCGAAATTAATGCCAAGCGCGATTACGATAGGCATCTGTTTCATCAGGCGATTGGAAAGTGTAAGGCCGTGGTCACTGGCTTTCCAGCGAAGCAAAACCGCCACCAGGATTCCAGCGAACCAGATATTCATCGGTATCATGTGAAGCAAAAAACCTATCACCTTGAACAATACCAAAAACCAGTAGGCCGCGGGATAACCAAGTTGACTGGAAGGACCAATTAATGTTGCGGGATCCATTTCTGACCTCCTACCTTTCTAACCCATAATTCATACCGCGGGGATGCGCCGGGGCGATACCGGCCATGTATTTGGCAAGCAGTTCGGCCTCCTGGGGCGTGCCACAGAACGGGGGCATGAAGAAATGTGATTTTTCGGGATGTTCAACCACCGTCTTAATCATTTCGGGGGTCCAACCGCGTATCATGTGTCCTACCGGCGAAAAGCCGTTTTCGGCGCTATGGCAATCGTTGCAGTGATACTGAAAAAGCACTTCGCCGATTTTGCGCTGGTCTGTTTCGGGCAACGTTAGAAGCTTGTTTTCATCGATAGTTGTGCTATCGACAGCTTGCGGATAGTTCCCGGTTATCCAAGCGAATGTCCAGCGCCCCCCCTCAAGGTAGCCGTTTTGTTTCAGTCCGGGGATTTCTTCTGGAAGAACCTGATTGCTCATCACGACGTTATAGACGATATATGGCTTGCGGACAGCCTCTCGGATATATTCCCCGGTTGTTACGGCGGCCAAACCGCAAGCGAAAAACAGAATTGCGAATCCGGGTGACAGCCAACCAGGGTTTCGGTACGGCCCTAAATACATCATGATAAATACCGCTGCCGTCAAGGCAAATACCAACACCATCAGCACGTTAAGCACGCTGGCGGCGGCCAGAGCATATTTGGCCGATTCGGGCAACGCCAAATACCACCAGATACCGCCTATCACGATAAATATCGCGCCCAAGAGGGCTGGCCGAGCGGATCGTCGTTGGATTAGGTTTTGCAGTTCGGGGTCCTTGACTTTGAATGAAGCGTGCAGATACACATACAACGATGTCAAAAGGAACGCGCCGCCGGTACGGGCCAGAACCTGCGGAACAAATTGCGGGTTAAAAAAGCCGGCCCAAAAATTATGGTTTTGCGGCCAACTTCCCGGGTTTAGCATAAAACCGGTGATACCGGTGATAATTACGAGACTCATCCAGGCGGAAAAGGCATAGATGTCGGCGGTTAATTGATGTGTTTTGGGACTAAGTTTTCCCCAAAAATAGAAAAATATGAAGGCGGCCACGATTTCCAAAATGAAAAAGCAATACTCCATCGCCCAGCCAAAGACAAAAGTATGGATTAAAACTTCGGTGGCTAATGGTGAAGCCAAACCGATTGTCCACCAGATTCCGACTCCGGTGATAGCGCCGTAGACTACCGTAATCAAGATAAAGAACCAGGCATGTTCTTTAAGATAAGCCAGATATGACTTGTTATTCGTTTTATAGGCGTGACGGGTTTCCGCCGCCAAGAAAATACCGCCACCAACCGCGTAATGCGACACCACAACGTGGAGTACAGAGATAATCGCGATTAACATTGGGGCAGTCAAAAATGGAACATGCCACCAAGGATAGTGCATAGGCATGGCTCCTTTCTCAAATTAAAGTATCATTACACTAAAAGTATTCTCGGCCAATATGGTTAGGACATATCGAATAATCGCTTAATTTCATAAAACGAATTCTACAATACGATGCGCATTTCTGTAAACCTATTTTCGTTTTAGCTCTTATATGCGGCGAACGCTCTATATGTCATTATAATTTGATTGGTTAGCTCATTATTTCCAACCCTTCCCCAGATTATCGTCGTATCCGTCCAACGAACATCGAAACGTGCGAAAAATTTTACTTGCAAAAATAATAATAATCCGTTTATTGAAAACCTGAAAAGACATTGGAGAGGTTCCCGAGCGGCCAAAGGGAGCAGACTGTAAATCTGCCGGCTCAGCCTTCGGAGGTTCGAATCCTCCCCTCTCCAGAAAATTATTGGGCATGTGACAGCGCGTGCCACATACGAGAATGGCCCCGGAAGGGGCGCTTTGATTTAAGCAAATCAGTATCGGGAATCGTTGTTCATGAAACGCGTCAAGGAATAATGGCGAAAGTATTTATCATCCACTCTAAAGGGCATTTCGATAAAGCGATGAAGCTGGCGGCGGAATTGGAGGCGCAGGGGCATACGGTTTACGTGCCGCTTCGAGACACCGACCAAACCGGCACGATAGACCAGATTTGCGAAAGCAACAAGAAAGCGATGATGGGGTGCGACGAGGTGCGGGTTATCTGGGATGGCACCTCGCACGGGGTGATTTTCGACGTGGGGATGGCGTTCGCGCTGGGAAAAAAGATTAAGACGGAGTACGTGAACGAGAAATCGATTAAGGATTTGATAAAGGGGCTGGGAAGTAATTGATTTCTATTCGTCAATTTAGGGTTGTATAAAGCAAACGATATCCCGGCGCCAGGATGCGGATTAGGGCGCTTAAAATGGGAAGAGATAGGTCCCCTAATGTGTAAAAATTTTATTAAACTCGACATTCCGGTATGGATACCGTCTCCCTTCCCTTTTCCACTTTGCTGCAGATTATTTCTTGACATCGCGAAATAAACTGTTATTTTAAACCGCCGATAAAGCAATATTCCCCGGTAGCTCAGTCGGTAGAGCAAGTGGCTGTTAACCACTGGGTCGCTGGTTCGAGCCCGGCCCGGGGAGTTTTTTTATGGGCTTTTCTAAATGCCATTTTATACCTATATCTTAAGAAGCGATGTCAGCGGAAGATATTACTGCGGGTCGACTTCTGACCTTATTCGCCGCCTAAATCAACACAATGATCCGGAGTATCAATCAACGAAGACAACGAAAAGATTTGCGGGACCATGGAGGCTGATATGGAGCTGTCAATTTTCCACAAGAGCCGAAGCGGTCGTTAAAGAAAGAGCCATAAA
>JAAYTW010000231.1 GCA_012517955.1 Candidatus Zixiibacteriota bacterium
CGCCCTTTGCCATATTAACCATATTAACGAGGCATAAAGTGATTTCGCGTATCAAAGGCGAACTTAAAGAAATCGGCAACGATAAAGTATCGATTGAAGTTGCCGGAATCACTTATGATATCATGGTGCCGTCATCCGTGGCCGAAAGTTTCCGCAACGCCGAACACCCCAACGAAATTGAACTTTACACAATCTACTATATCGAAGGCGCCAACGTGGGCCATCAGTTCCCTCGGCTTGTCGGATTTGCCGATCCGGTGCAAAGGGAATTTTTCAGCGCCATGACCAATGTCTCAGGCCTCGGCGTGAAAAAAACCCTTAAGTCGCTTGTCCTTCCAATTAACGTGATTGCCCGGGCTATCGAATCCGAAAACGTGAAGAAACTATCCGAATTGCCGGGTATCGGGCCGCGTATGGCCGAAAAAATTATCGCCGAATTAAAAGGCAAAGTGGCCAAATTCGCCCTCATGAAAGATGTCGAACCGCTCGCCAGTCCCCCCAAAGCTCCGGATTTCGCCAATGAAGTTATGGATGTGCTTCTGCAATTGCAGTATAAACAAGCCGAGGCCAAAGCCATGATAGAACGAGCGCTGGCCGCCGGTAAACACTTCAAATCCGCCGAGGAAATGCTCGAACAGATATTCAAGCAATCCGAAGGCGCTTGGAGACAGGGGATAAATTAATACTATGCGCGAACGGGTCGTTGCGCCAACGGTGATTTCGCCTGAAGACGAGAAAATCAATATCTCGCTTCGGCCGGAAAGGCTCCAGGATTATATCGGCCAAAAACAGGTCGTCGAAAAATTGTCGGTATCGCTGGCCGCCGCTCGCAACCGCAAAGAACCACATGAACATATTCTCTTTTACGGACCGCCCGGACTCGGAAAAACCACCCTGGCTCATATAATGGCCAATGAAATGGGCACTCGACTGGTGGCCGCCTCCGGTCCATCCTTGCAACGCTCCGGCGACCTTATGGGGATTCTCACTAATTTAGAAGAGGGCGACGTGCTGTTTATCGACGAAATCCATCGATTGTCACCGGCCGTCGAGGAGTTTATTTATCCGGCGATGGAAGATTTCAAGGTTGATTTCATTGTCGATAAAGGAGCTTTCGCGCGGGTGTTGAATGTTCCTCTGAAAAAATTCACTTTCATCGGAGCCACCACGCGCGCCGGTTTGTTGAGCGCGCCCCTGCGAAGCCGCTTCGGGATATTTCATCACATAGATTTTTACCCGCAGGATGAACTGGCGCAGATTATCAAGCGCTCGGCCGCCCTGCTGGAAATCAAAATCGACGACGATGCTTGCGATGAGCTTTCGCGAAGAGCCCGCGGCACTCCCCGTATCGCCAACCGATTGCTCCG
Organism: Candidatus Zixiibacteriota bacterium; assembly: GCA_012517955.1. Taxonomy (GTDB): domain Bacteria; phylum Zixibacteria; class MSB-5A5; order UBA10806; family 4484-95; genus JAAYTW01. The sequence goes on from JAAYTW010000231.1 coordinate 1,368, forward strand.
CCGCGTGCGCGATTTCTCGCAGGTCAAGGGACATGGCGCAATCGACCTTCAGGCCGTTAACGCCGCTTTAGAGATGGAAGGAGTTGACAGCCGCGGCCTTGATGACCTCGACCGCAAGTTCCTGACGACTATAATCAATTACTACGGCGGCGGACCGGTCGGTATCGAAACATTGGCGGCTACTCTTAACGAGGAGACCGACACCCTTGAGGAGATGGTCGAACCGTTTTTACTCCTTATCGGATTTTTACAACGCACCAAACGCGGCCGGATGGTTTCGGCGCAGGCATACAAACATCTTAATATTTCAGTAAAACCAGGCCTGTATCCGGAAGACTACGGCCAGGAAAGTCTCCTATGAACGCCTTTTTCGGCAAATGGCTTTTATATCTTGGCCTAATGCTTATTCTTTTGGGGGGATTTATATTCGTCGGAATAAATCTGAACCTTTTCGGCCATATCCCCGGCGATTTCGTCTACCGCGACCATGACCATATCGTGATTTTTCCTCTGGCATCCTGCCTGATTTTTTCGTTGGTCGTTTCGGCGATATTTTATTTGGTTAAACGTAATAAAAGATAATCCCAAATTTTATGACCAAACATCATGTCGATATATATTCCTTTTAAATATTATAACAACGACATTCCCGCAGTTAAGGGAATCCAGGAATTATCTCGTAGGGGCGGTTCGCGAACCGCGCAATTTTAATGTGCTTAATTCCATGTTAACGCCCGGCAAAATCACAATCGACATCTCCGAATACGATTACGACCTTCCCAAAGACCGAATCGCCCTCTATCCCGCCGACCCCCGGAGCTCATCGAAGTTGCTGGTGGTCAACCGCGCCGATAACAAATTCGAACATCGCCGATTCGCCGAAATTGTCGAATATTTCCGCGCGGGTGATATCTTGGTTCTCAACGATTCAAAGGTGTTCCCTGCCCGCCTCTATGGCCACAAAAAAGATACCGGCGGCAAAGTGGAAATATTCCTGCTGCGCAAATTCGAAAATGGCAACTGGGAGGCTCTGGTCAAACCCGGAAGGCGTATCCAACCCGGCACGACAATCGAGTTTGCCGACGGCGAATTTTCGGCCTTAATCGGCGAGCGCACCGAAGTCGGAGGCCGAATAGTAACGTTCAGCGTAAAAGAAAACCTTATGGAATTAATCTGGAGTCACGGCGAAGTACCGCTGCCACATTATATCGACCGCCCCGCCGAGGAAAAAGATAAAACGACCTACCAAACGGTTTATGCCAAGAATATCGGCGCGGTGGCCGCACCGACCGCAGGCTTCCATTTCACGGATGATTTGCTGCGGAAAATTCAATCGCTGGGCGTAACCATATTATACGTGACCCTCCACCCCGGATTGGGCACTTTCCGGCCGATTACCGTCGCCGATGCCGCCCTTCACAAAATGGAAGAGGAATATTTTTCGATTAAACCGGAAGTCGCCGCCGCCATCAATCAGGCTAAATCCGAAGGTCGAAGGATTATCGCCGTCGGCACTACCACCGTTCGGGCTTTGGAAAGCTCTTTCGATGAAGGCTCGCTGCAGGTCACTGCCTCCAGCGGCCGGTATACGGACAAATTTATCTATCCGCCGTACCGGTACAAAGTGGTTGATTGCCTTTCAACTAATTTCCACCTCCCCAAATCGACTTTGTTGCTGCTGGTTTCAGCCCTTGCCGGAAAAGAAACCATTTTGGCGGCATATCATGAGGCTATTGAGAAGGGGTATCGTTTCTACAGCTATGGCGATGCTATGTTGATTGTATGAAAACGCGTCGAAACTTAGCCATCATCGTAGCCGGCGGTTCCGGCATCAGAATGAACGCAGGTATGCCTAAACAATATCTGCCGATAGCGGGCAAACCGATTCTGGCGCTGGCCGTCGATCCTTTCGAAAAATCTCCCCTTATCGATGAAATTATTTTGGTGGTTTCCGAAGAATATCTTGCCTACGCTTCACGCGAAATAGTAGATAAGTATAACTTGAAAAAGGTCAGCAAAATAATCTCGGGTGGCGCCACGCGCCGGGAATCGGTTCTAGCCGGTCTGTCCGCCTGTCCTCAAGTTTCTGATTATGTCGCTATCCACGATGGCGTCCGGCCGTTTGTCCGTACTTCATTGATTGAGCAACTGTTCATAGCTGTTCAACAAACCGGAGCGGCAATTCCGGCTGTTAACGCTAAAGACACTGTAAAATTTGTTGAAAAAAATTTTATTGTGTCAACAATCCCGCGCGAAAAAGCCTTTCTGGCCCAAACGCCGCAAGTATTTCGATATATAAACATCTTGGAATTCCATCGCAAGGCCGCCGACCAGAATTTCGAGGCCACCGACGACGCTATTCTGGCCGAACAATACGGCATGAAAGTGGTAATCGTTCCCGGATATTATGACAATATTAAAATTACCACCCCCGAAGACCTTATTCTGGCCGAGGAGATAATGAAAAAATGGTGAGATGCGGAATCGGATTTGATGTTCACGCGTTTGCCCCGAATCGCAAATTGATTTTGGGGGGTATCGAGTTTGATTATCATCAGGGCTTGGCTGGCCATTCCGATGCCGATGTCGTCAGCCATGCTATCGCCGACGCTTTATTGGGCGCCGCCGGCCAAGGCGATATCGGTATGATGTTTCCTGATACCGATGCGGCCAATAAGGATATATCAAGCTTATATATCCTCGAAAAAATAAAGGAAAGCTTAACCCAACGCGGGTATAAAATTATTAATATCGATGTTTCCATTATCGCCCAACAACCCCGAATCGCGCCGCATTCCGATAAGATGCGTAAAGCAATCGCCGCCGTGTTGCAAATTGATAAAAATGCCGTAAATATCAAAGGCAAAACTACCGAACATTTGGGCTTCATCGGCAGACAAGAGGGAATCGCGGCGATGGCCGTGGCGGCCGTGGAGATACTGTGACATTTGACTCAGTGGTATTTTTTCTAACCTCGCAGGCGGCAATCTATGTCTATGCGGTAATTCTCATCAGCGCCATAATCGAAAACCTGTTTCCCCCTTTTCCAGGCGATGTTGTCGTTTTGGCGGGCGCTTTTCTGGCCGGCCGCGGCGATATCGGCTATATACCTTTGTTTTTAATGAGTATAACCGGCGGTATGCTCGGCGCAATGATTCTCTATTATCTTGGACGCAGACGAGGCAGAATGTTATTCGAGAAATATGACAAATACTATTTACGTATGGAAAATCTGCGTAAAATTGAGAATTGGTTTCGACGCTGGGGGGTCTGGCTGTTACTGTTTTCTCGATTCGTGGCCGGCGCTCGTTCGGTTATCGCGTTGACCGCCGGTGTCGGTAACGTCCCAGTTAAGCGGATGACCGTCTTTACGCTTATCAGTTTCTGCTTGTGGAATTTCGTGTTAATCGGCGGCATGTTTTTGCTTAAATCAAATTGGGCGAAACTTACGCACTTGATAAAATCGTATAACCTGGTATTAGTAATCGCCAGCGCGGTTGTTTTGTTAATCTGGCTGGCGATAGTCTATAAAAGGAGTATCGGAAAAGTATGAAAATAGCGGTTTTGATGGGTGGCGCGTCGGCGGAACGGGATGTCTCGCTGGCGTCGGGAGCGGGAGTCGTATCCGGCTTAAAACAGGCCGGCCATGAGGTGGTCCCTATCGATACGGCGCGTGGCTTTCAGGCGCTCAACATGGATGATATCGAGCGAATCGAAAAAGTGAAAAACCAACCGCCATCAACGGCTGAGCTTCAGAAATATGCCGGTGAACTGACAATTCAAGCGATTAATTCCGCCGATTTGCGCGGCGTCGACGTCGTATTCATTATCCTGCATGGAGGCGCTGGCGAGAACGGCACGATTCAGGCGCTGCTCGATTTGGTGAATATCCCTTACACCGGTTCAGGCGTATTGGCTTCGGCCCTGGCGATGGATAAATTCATGGCCAAGCAGATA
>JAAYTW010000026.1 GCA_012517955.1 Candidatus Zixiibacteriota bacterium
CATATATTCTCCTTAATCCGTTCTATCGAACTTACTCTTTAAGCGTTTCCAAATGCAGAACCACGCATTTGGACATTGCTTTCAGGTTATAGCCTCCCTCCAGGACCGACACAATCCTGCCACCACAAAATCTATTGGCCATCGCCAATATCTCCCTCGTCATTTCGCCGAAAAACGGCGTCGTAAGATTTAAATATGCCATCGGGTCGTCCTTGTGAGCGTCAAAACCGGCCGAGATCATTATCAAATCGGGCTTGAAATTCTGAATTGCCGGTAATATAATATCGCTGAAAGCCATCCGATACTCGTTATCCCCAACCCCGGGCCACATTGGAAGATTTATCGTATATCCCAATCCCGCCGCCTCGCCAGCCTCGAATGAACCCCCCGTGCCAGGATAAAATGGATACTGATGAAGCGAGATTACCATTACTTGGGGATTGTCATAAAACATTTTTTGTGTGCCGTTGCAGTGATGAACATCCCAATCGACTATGGCGACCCTATCGATAAGATTCCGCCTAATCGCATGGGCCGCCCCGATAGCTATATTGTTAAATATGCAGAATCCCATTGCCCTGTCCGGTTCCGCGTGATGGCCGGGCGGTCTAACCGCGCAAAATGCCCGATTCCCTTTCGCTCGAAACGAATACTCCACCGCCTCAATCACCGAGCCGGCGGCCTTGAGCGCGGCCCTATAGGAATGCGGCGATAACGGGGTATCCGGATCAAGCATAACCGTTTTCTCGCCCGACAACCTCTTTACTTTGGCGATATAATCCGGCTTATGCACCAACGCCAGCTCGTCCTCGCTCGCTTCCCTACATTCTTCTACGATTTCAATCCCGCCAACTGAACGAGCCGCCTCCATCACGGCTCTCAACCTGGACGGCGATTCCGGATGTTCCGGGCCGCAGTCGTGAAGCATAAACGTCGGGTCGTAAAATACTCTCAACAACTTTAATTCTCCGGCGCTGAATGACCGCCTTCAATCATTCCAATCCCATAATAATCGCTTGCCAGATACTTCGAGGCTACCGATATCACATCGTCCATGGTAACCCTCTTGATTCTCTCCGGGTACGCCATTACCGATTCGTATCCGCGCCCCATCAACTCCCATCGAGCCAGAAGATCGGCCATCGCGGAATTTCGCTGTAAGCCGATTAAAAAACTGCCGACCGTATAATTCCGGGCGGCCTTAAATTCATATTCGCTTAACCGGCCTGTCTTCAGGCTCTTGAGCGCGTTTAACGCGATAGTTCTGGCTGTTAACGCGTTCTCCGGCGATGTGGCCATATAGCAGGTGAAAACCCCGGCCAGCGCTCTGGCCTCCTGATAAGCATACACCGTATATGCCAAAGACCTCTTATCTCTAACCTCCGTCCATAGCCTGCCCCCCATACCGCTCAAAATATTCTGACACAACTTTAACGGCTCATAATCCGGGCTCGTGCAGGGCGCGCTGAAAAAAGAAATCGCCTGCGCCGATTGAGCTTTATCCCGCTTCTCCGTCTTGGTAACTATCGAGTTCAGTTTAACCGATATAGAAGGTAAATTTATCCGTTTCCCCTGATTCATGTTATGGAAATATTTCATCGTCAGGCCCCGTGCCTGTTCCATAGTAATATCGCCGGCAAACGCGATAACGAAATTACCGGTCGTTACCGCTTTCCGATGACGATTCACCAAATCGGACACCTCCAAATTTTCGATTGCAGCGGAATCTCCCAGAGAAGGCGCGCCATATAGGGTGTTTTTAAACAATGCTTGACGGCTTAAATCGATAGAATAATCTTCGGTCGAATCCTTCCGGCGTTTTATGGCCGATAGCAAATCCTTTTTCTCTTTCTGAAATTCATTCTCGGGAAAAGTGGGATTAATGATTACCTGTGAGAATATCGATAATCCCTCTTCCAGGTTTTTAGACATCGATTCGTAACGAAATCCGAAATAATCAGGCGCGACTTCATAACTTATCGCGCCTCCCATGCTTTCGATATCCCCGGCGATATTTTCCGCCGTATTCGTGGCCGAGCCTTTCAAAGATGTCCGCGCCAGCAGCTGCGTGACTCCGTAATCTTCGGACGATTCCATAACAGTACCGCCTCCGAAATAAGCGGCCACCGACACAATTGGGACGGCATGATTTTCTTTACAGATAACCGTAATGCCGTTATCCAAAAACGCCTTTGTCGGAGGCAAATCCGGTAAATCTTTGCCGCCGACCGCCGGCGAAGCCACAATCATGGCGATTTCTTCCTTGGGCCGGTGAGGATATTTGCGGTACTCGGCCAATCCCGTATTCAGGTAGTTCTCTAATTCCTCGGCCGTGTATTTTGCTATGTCCTGTCGCGATGATAAATATTCAAAAGCGGTGGCGTTATTAATCGTGAAATATGAATTAGCCGCCCTGCGAATATCTTCCGGAGTGACTTTGCGCAGGTTCTCAAGATATGTATCAGCCAAACGATAATCCCCTATCGATTCATAATAAGCCAGCTTTTGCGCCTGATCGTTGACGTCCTCTAATCCGTGAAGGTATTCCGATTCGAGCTGATTAATCGATTTTGTCAGTTCCGCCTGACTCACTTTGCATAATTTAAACTGTTCAATCTGCTCAAACAACGATAGCAATAACCTTCGAGGCTGGTCGTCTCCCGACTGGCCGTAAACACAGAAATAGCCGAAATCGTTATAAGCATCGTAGCTTGACCCCACGATATCCGCCAAACCCTGCCTTTCCTTGATTTCCCGATATAACCGCGCCGACCTTCCCGCGCTCAGAATATTGTCGATAACCAGAAGCGGATAATAATCTTCGCTGATTATCCCCGGAACGTGAAAACCAAGGTACACGAAATTACGATTGATATCCCCCGTAATCCTTCCATATTTGAATTTTTGTTGGGGCGGTTCCGCTACCGCCGAATCGGCAATCGGGGGCATCCCTCCCTGATACCCATAATATTTCTCTATAGATTGAAACGCCGATTCGGTATCGATATCACCTACAACCGCCAGGATAATATTTTCCGGCCTATAGCGGCTCCAATAATAATCCCGAACCGTTTCGGCTGACCATGAAGCTACCTGCTCTTCCGTTCCCATTCGCCAGCGCCGTATCCGATGTCTATCGAATGCGAGTTCCAAAAGTTTTTCATAAGAATATGATGACGGGTTATCGAATTTACGTTTCATTTCTTGGATAACCACTTTCGCTTCCTTGGCCAGCTCCGCCGAATCGATAACGCTTCTTAACAGCACATCCGATTGTATTTCCAAACCCTTTTCGAACGATTCGCTTGGCAGCACGGTATAGTAACTCGTATGAGTATAGCTGGTAGCCCCATTTAAGAATCCCCCGGCCGCTTTTGTCTCTTTTGCTACCTGGCCTACTCCCCGGCTGGGCGTCCCCTTAAAAAACATATGCTCCAAAAGATGAGATATTCCGGTCAGCGAATCAGGCTCATCAAAATAACCGGTTTTCACCCAGGTGTGAATTGCCACAACCGGA
>JAAYTW010000232.1 GCA_012517955.1 Candidatus Zixiibacteriota bacterium
AAAGCGGCCGCGGCGAATTTTAATAGCAGTTTCATAACCTTGACACCTCAATTGAATATAGATATAAGTTTATTGTCCTGATAATATCAGTCAAATTCGACATAGCGCCAAATACGCCGGAAACCAATTTAATTCGATTCATCTATATCTATCGAATCTTATCTACCGCTACTTTTTCACCTGGCATAAATATAATACATTCTAATGAGATTACAATAAAAAAGCCCGTCTTGACTTACGGGCCTATAACGCGTTATTGATTTTAAGCAGATACGATTGTTAGAAAAGGGATACTTTCACGTATCTGCCGGGGTGCGCCTTGATATCCTTTATCAAGTTATCAAGAGATTCGATGGTGGCGTTCATTTTTTGATACATGGTAGTATCAGTCACTATTCGGCCTACCGTACCTTTGCCGCCGTTGATAAGGGCCAGCGTGCTGTCAATCGATGTCAGAACGCTATCAATATGATTGTACATGGTTTTTTCGGTCGCTAGCTTACCTAGAGTGCCTTCACCGGCGTTAATCTTAGCAAGCAAATCTTTGGTTTCGGCGAGGGTGCCTGTTAAATTGGTATATAGGACCGAATCGCTTACCAGCCGAGATAGAAATCCGTTGCCCGATTCGATTTTTAGGGTAATTCTTGACCATAGATTCAATAATGAATCAAGATTCGTATAAAGTCGCGGGTCATTCAATATCTGAGCGAGGCTGCCCGTGCCGTTATTGATTTTCCAACTGATTTCTTTGGCGTTATGCGCGGTAATTTTTAAATCCTGAATAGCGTCGCCGCCCCCGGCGATGATTTCATTCAGTTGGGGCGATTCGACCGTTTGGATAAAATCTCCTTTGGCGAGCGGTTCAGCGGTTTTCTCGCCGACTGTAATATCTATTGTCCGGTCTCCCAGTAATCCCTGGCTTCCCAGCTTAGCCACCGAGTTCTTGCGGATTTTCGGGAAACTCGACGCGCCGATTGAAAGCGTAACTATAATTCGTTTGTCCCAATCTTCGGAAAAATCGATTTTTTTGACATTCCCGACTTTAACGCCTCCCAACCTGACCGCGGCCCCCACGGTTAATCCCTCCACATTAACGAATTTTGCTTTCAAATCGTATTTCGACTTGAACATGCCCTCCTGGTCTCCTATCGCGAAAAACGCCAGAAATATCATTATCAAGCTTAGGGTAATAGTCGCCCCGACTCGTATTTTTTTTCCTGTATCTTTATCCATTTATAACCTTCCCGCCTGTCCGGAATAGTTTTACGAATTCTATGTTGCTATTATTAAACTCGGATGGCGTTCCTTCAAATGAAATCCCGCCATCTTTGAGAAGAACGAATTTTTGACCGACGAAATTCGCGCTGTCAAGATCATGAGTCACCACGATTACGGTGGTATGTGTTTGAACCTGAACCCTTTTTATCAACTCATTAATTGTTTGAGCCGTAATCGGGTCCAATCCGGTGGTAGGCTCATCGAAAAAAATATAATCGGGATTATTGGCCATCGCCCTGGCCAACGCGATTCTTTTTTGCATCCCGCCCGATAATTCCGATGGCATCAGGTCTTGAGTGCCCAACATTTCGACGAATCGCAGCTTTTCTTCGACTCGCTCCTTGATTTCGCTCTCGCTCAATGATGTATGTTCGCGAAGCATGTAGGCAACGTTTTCGAAAACGCTCATCGAATCGAACAGCGCGGACCCCTGAAACAACATCCCCATTTTCTTGCGCACCGCCATCATTTGTAATTCCGAAAAATCGGTCGTATCGATATTGTCAACATATATTCGCCCCGAATCGATATCCATCAGCCTTAAAATCAATTTAAGCAAGACGCTTTTACCGGTCCCTGATCTCCCCAAGACAACGGTGGTTTTGCCCCTTTCAAATTCCAAGGATAGGTTATCCAATACTACTTTATCGCCGAATCGCTTACATAGATTTTCGATTTTAATCATATAGGTTTACCCATAAGGAATGTCAGCTTGGTTAAGATAAAATCCAACACCAGGACAAAAATCGACGATATAACCACCGACATCGTGGTGGCGCTGCCGACCCCTTTAGTTCCGCCGCTGGTATTCATCCCCAGAAAACATCCCACTGAACTAACAAGCATCCCGAAAAATACCGGTTTCATAAGACCCGAAATTAAATCTTCCACAAGCAGAGCGTTCATCACCGTCGACTTATACAGTTCGAACCCAACGTTCAAATTCGTTACGGCGATTACCATCCCGCCAATCAACCCTACAACATCCGATAATACCGTCAATACAGGCATCATGATCAACAAAGCCAGCATTCTGGTTACAACTAATTTCTTATAAGGGTCGGTCGCCATAGCCCGCATCGCGTCAATCTGATCGGTTACCTTCATCGAACCTAGTTCGGCGGTGATGCCGGCGCCCACGCGTCCAGCCACCACCAAAGCGGTGAGAACCGGTCCGAGCTCCCTAACCAGAGAAACCGCCACCACTCCACCAATATAAGCCTTAGCTCCGAAACGGCTCAATTCATTGCCGGTTTGAAAAGCCAAAACCATGCCCGTAAAAAAACCGGTTAAGGAAACAATAGAAATAGATCGGTATCCTGTCTGATATAGCTGTTCGATTACTTCTTTGGTATATAGCGGCCTTCCGAACACCGCCCTGGTCGCGTTTAAAAGAAAAAGAAAATACTCGTAAACATCTATCAGGACCTTTTGGATTTTTTCGTTAAAATTAATCATTAGGGCCGCCGTCATCAAATAAGTTACGGGTTTTCAATTGATTTAGTTTAAGGTCTTTTCATATTAATTGCAATCTTTTCGATTAAAGATATCAAATTTTCGCGGTTTTCATTATCTATTCTGCTTAGCATTTCAGATGTCCGGTTGACGATTTTCGTGCCAATCCGGCGGGTTAATTTTCGTCCCTTTTCCGTTAATACGACTTTCACTACTCGTCTATCATTTTTATCGCGAATTCTCGATACGTATTTTTTCCGGGAGAGCCTACCGATTATACCGGTCAGAGCGCTAAGATGGTATCCCGTTGATTTTCCCAGATCCCCCATCGAACAACGGCCATTAGCGGCAAGCGTCATAAGCGTTCTCAATTGCGGTAAAGTTAAATCCATGCGGCCGTCGAAATTATCCCGATGATACGGCCTTTGGATTTCCGTTAAGGCCTTGTACAATCTTTCGGCTTGTTGTCTTAAGTCGGCGCTGTTCTCTGGTTTATTTAATATCATAAATACTTTATATTATTAAATATGGTTTTTAATTTCAAGTTTATTTTTCAACGATTATGGAAAAGGGAAGGAAAATATTATCCTTCTAATCTTTGCTAAGGGCGGTTCAGCGAATTACGAAAAGCTATCAAATTAAACCCACCAATGATGGCGGAATGGATATATAAACTATCCAGCAATGGCGTAATCGGTATCGTGTCCAACGCTCCAAGACAGGAATCTCGTAATTAATTCTCCCAAACAATAAAGGCGGTCATTACAACCGCCTTTAGCAAAATCCTTGGCGGATACAAATCGCCCATAGCGAAACATGAAATCACAAAACACGCGCCAGAATATAGCCGATCCCCATCAGAAGCTGCGTTAATAACACGGTTGCCACATTGGCGCCCTGAGCCGGAACCAGTTCCGTCAAAGAATTGAAAGTCAACGACCCCTTAATCGCCTTAAACGCGAACGGCAAAGTCAGAAGCGACAACAAGGTCCAGGCCGGCATCAAACGGAAAATCACTCCGATGATTATCCAGACATAGGTGAGAATCATAATCGCCGAATATATTATCGCCGCCCTTTTATAACCCAACACGATAGGCAGCGTTTTGCGACCGCCGAAAATATCGGCATCGCGGTCCGGGAATTCGTTCAGATAAAGCAAGTTACAGACCAGAAATCCCGACGGCACCGAGGCATACAATGCTGTCCAGGAAAAGCCGTCGTTCATGATTAAGAATGTGCCGAATACCGGTAGAGTCCCCAAGCCTAAACCGGCCGCAAGTTCAGGCATCCCCATACCCAATCTGGTAATATGACTGGTATAATATAAGACGAAAACCGCTCCTAATAAAAATATCGGCAAAAGCATCAGTCCCCTGGCGTACAGGAAAAACAATCCAATCGGCACCGCCAGAAAAAAAGTAATCAATCCAAAACGGAGAACGGTAATCGGCGAAAGTTTACCGGCGGGAAGAATTCCCGAGCCGCCCGAGAACGGTGTGCGAGCAACCTTAAGGTCGATTCCGGTTTTATAATCGCTGTAATCGTTAAGTACGTTTACCGACGTATGTAGAAGCACCAGCCCGATAATCGACAACACGAAATAGAGGGCGTTGAAATTCCCGTTGTATAGCGCTATCGACATGCCGAGCACGACCAGAATCGGCGAAAGGATTAAAAATTGGGGTCTGCTTTCCAAAAACAATATCTTGGCGCTCATTTACTTGCTCCTATTTAAATTCATTTTACGAAATATTAAATCTAAAAAGCAGTTTGCGGTTCCGATACATTATCAACTTTTGGGATAGTTTTTTTCTATGAAAGCAATCGCTTTGCTGATACGAGCCAAACAGCGTTCCTTGCCGATAAGCTCCATCATCTCGAATAATGACGGCCCGCCCGTCAGGCCCGACAATGCTAACCGAGTCGGATGGATTAATTCGGCGGCCGGGACTCCCATCGTTTCGGCCAGTCGCCGCAACGCCGATTCCATGTTCGGCACGTCAAATTGCGGCAACGCGGCGAACGCATCGTGCAATCGGCGTAGTTTTTCGGCGGCCTGCGGTTTAGAGAAATGTTTAGCAACCCCTTTTTCATCGTAAGTAAAATCATCGATAAAAAAATAATATCCCAACCTCGTAAAATCGGTAAGCAGATGGCAGCGTTCCTTCATCAGGCGGACAAATGCGGTCATATAATCCCAGCGGCTGGTAATAAACAGCTGGGTGGCTAAACCTGATTCGACAAAAAACGGACGTAGTAAATCCACCAAAACATGGTCAGGC
>JAAYTW010000233.1 GCA_012517955.1 Candidatus Zixiibacteriota bacterium
ACGGTGGCTTTGATAATCACATTCGGCGAGGTTATAGCGAGAGCCGGATTCACAGAAAAGCTGGTAACCGCGCTCGAATCGTTCTTAAGTCCGAAAATGATTGCCAGAGTCGCGCCGACATTGATAGGGCTTCTGCCGATGCCGGGCGGGGCGATGGTGTCTGCGCCAATTGTGGCCGAATTAACCAAATACAGCCCGGAAATCAGCCCCGAAAGGAAAACCGCCGCCAACTATTGGTGGCGCCATGTTTGGGAGCCGGTTTGGCCCTTATATCAATCGGTGATTTTGGCCGCCGCCATGTTTGAAATCAGCATCTGGGAAGTAGCCTCCATGACTTTGCCGATAAGTGTTGCCGCAATCATTTCGGGCACGATAATGATATCATTGCCACTTTCTAATGTTCATAATAATATCAAGATATGGCACTCAATAAAAGCGTTACTTTATTGTCTTTGGCCGGTGATTTTAATTGTGCTGACCAGCGCCGTTCTCAAGGTCGACCTGATTGTCGTGGTGGTAATTATCTTTGCAATCTTTATAATATTCAGGCTTACCAATTTCAAGACGATCTGGAGCAGTTTCCGCGACGAGTTTTCCTGGGATATCGCGGTGCTTTTTGTAGGCTCGCTGGCTTTGATGAAAGTAATAATGGTCGGGACAGCCGCCACAAATTTAATTGCAATTTTGCGGGACTGGCATATTCCGGTGGATTTTGTCGTTTTCGCGCTGCCATTTTTTATTGGCCTATTAACCGGGTTGACCTCGGCTTATGTTGGTGTGGGATTCCCAATTGTTGTATCTTTATTTCCCCTTTGCGGCGGAACGAATTCAGGCGCCCTTATCGGTTTTGCTGGCGGCTTGATGGGTATTCTGGCCTCGCCGGTGCATCTGTGTTTGGTGCTCACCAAAGAGTATTTTGGCGCCAAGTATAAGGGTATCTATTACATACTTATCCCAGCCATCGGGTTGACTGCCGCGCTGATTTTCCTTTATAAGTATATTTCGGCCTGGCTGATTTAAGGCTTCGTCACAATTGCCGATAAAACAAATATAAAGGAGGCTCATCATGGGCGATTTAACATTGATAAGCTTATCGGTCGGTGTAATTATCATTTGCTGGGTTTTAATTCGTATTAACGACAAACTTGATAAGCATATAAAGAAATTCAAGAAATTCGAACAGGCCTTAATAAAAAATTCAACGGGATATATGCCCTTGGCTAACCAAACGCCTAATCCGGCCAAAAATGATATCCCAATGGCGGCCACTTCGATAGAGAGCCGCACCCAGGGCGTTCATCTAATCGCCAATTCCAAAAAGTAAGCCCCCTTAAGGCTTATCTGGAATTAATTCAATTCAATCTCGTAAACATTCTATGAGGTATTAATATTTATAATAATAAAAAAGTTGACAACGTTTGGCTATGTGGTTATATTGCCACATAAGGAGATAGTATGACGAAAGAATTCCAACAAGCTGAATTGAAAGCCGAAGTGCTTAAGGCCTTGGCTCACCCCACGCGGCTTTTGATTGTCGAATCGCTGGCCAAGGGGGAAAGGTGTGTTTGCGACCTAAATGAAATGTTTGAGGCCGATCATTCGACCATATCGAAACATCTGGCGGTCCTCAAACAGGCAGGCTTGGTAAATGACCGCAAAGAGGGGTTGAAAGTTTATTATAGTCTTGAATGCCCCTGCATTATGAATTTTATAAAATGTATCGCTGATGTAATCTTAACCAGGGCGAAGAGAGATTTAAAAGTATTGAACAGTTAAAGATACTTTCGGAAATTTAATGTCAAAGGATAGAAAAATAACCCCATTTATAATCATTGTCTTTATTATTATCCATTTTTTGCCGATAAGCGAACTCCCCGACTATTTCTGGTTTAGAGCGGCGCTTAACGAACGGGTGATTATGCTGAACGATTACGCCCGCCGTCACGCGTTTCTTTTCCTGGCGCCGGCTTTCTTAATCCTTATTGAGATTTTAGTTGTTGCGAGACAGGTTTTGGTTACTCGGTATCTCGGCGGCTTTGGTTACCGGAACAATTTTGGCCGCGTGTTCCGGCGCGATACCGCCTCTGCTGCCGATATCGATGTTCGGGCGGCCGGAATTGGCCCCGGGCTTAATTTTTCCTATGTGACAATTATAAGACAAATTATAGGTAATACAAGGCTTCTGACATTTGCAATACCGGCATTGGTTAATTTTAAATACAGCGAGGAATACTGATGGAAATATCCAATAGAAAAAACGAAAATTATTTTAACCAACGGCTGTTGATTCCATCGATTACACTTTCTATACTTATTTTGTCGGCAGCCATGGGCGGCCAATTTGAAAAACAAAAAATACCAGTAGCTGATTCCAATTCGGCTATTTCTCAAGCAAAAACACCGCAAATCGACTCCCTGTTGGTCATGCTGAAATCCGGCAAGCCGACCTTGGCGTTTTTCTATTACTCGGTGGCTTGTTCCTGTACGGCCGCCAGATGCTCTATAGCCGAATCGGCTATTGATAGTATTCCCGAATTGAAGTCGGCTGACGATTCTATAAATTTCGTGAAAATTGATGCCTACAGGGAAGAGGCGGCGGAGAAGATGTTTAAGGTGCCGATAATTCCAGCGGTTGTATTTTTCGATAAAAACGGGGTGGAGTTAAATCGTCTTGAATGGGGTACTAATGTCGAGGCTATCAAAACTCTGATAACACATCCCGAAATCAAACAACGGCCGGTTGATTAAAAGGAGGTTGAGAAATAATGGCAAAAATCGGGATATTACCATGTGGCGGCGCCTGTAATGTGGGGATGCTCACGATTAAGGCAACTATCGCAATGGTCAAAGAGAATGAAGCAGTCAAGTATGTCTGTCCATTAGGATTGCCGCTTGGCATACAATCGATAATCGCCAAAGCCAAGCAAAGCGATAAGTTTATCGCCATAAATGGCTGCGAGATGGAGTGCGCTTCAAAAGCCCTTCAAGCGGTTTCAATTACCTCCGA
>JAAYTW010000234.1 GCA_012517955.1 Candidatus Zixiibacteriota bacterium
CAGTCTTATTTGGCGATTATTGGCAAAACACAATAAACCCTTTATTGGGGAGGGGGAAATTGCAATTTCGCCGTAAAATATGGGGTTTCGCTATCATCTTGCTAATCAATATGTTATTGGATATTGGCTGGGCATTGGAACCTTTGGAAATCACTGTCAAAACCGAGATTTCGGAAATTCAATACAGTATTCAGAATTGTAGAACAAGCTTGACAATCGTCGGCGCCCCAAAATTGGAAATCAAGGGGGCTCCGTCAATTCCATACAAAATTATAAACGTGGCGGCTCCAATTGGGACAAAATTCGAAAACATATCCGTTTGTCGAATCGATAGCACGCCTGTTGCCCCACAGATGAATCTTGAATGGTTTCGCGGCGATATCAGAACGGATTATTCGGACCCGTTGTTGGCTGATAAGCCAGATGAGGATATTTATGGTTCGTGGGATTATTTCCCGGGGTATTGCTATCAGATATTAAATCAGGGCGCTTTCGGCGATCAACCGATTGTCACGCTGGCGATTTATCCGGTCCAATTGCGGCCGCGATCGGGCGAAATCATAGTGCTCAACGAAATTCAAATCAAAATAGAACTGTCTGATAATCAAGGGCAACGCTTATCGCTGGAAATCCCCGGTTCACAAATCGTTCAAAACTCGATTTTTAACCGAAATTATACGAAAAATCTTTCCGGTCTGCCCCGCTCATCGTTTCCAAGCACAATACCGGGAACTCACATGATGGGGCTGGGCGCCGAATATTTACTTATAACCTCAGATGAGCTGGCCGCCGATTTCTACCCTTACATATGCTGGAAAAATCAAAAAGGCGTATTAGCGGAAATAGTAATTATAGATGATATACTGGCAAGCTATTTCGGGGAAGATGACGCAGCCCGACTTCGTAACTACCTGCAGGACGCGTTCATGGCGGGAGCGCATTGGGTTTTACTTGGGGGAGACGAAGATATAATCCCTATTAGATACGCTTATCAAGCCGATGTGTCAAAAACGCCCAATTTATGCGACCAGCAAATTTGCGACCTGTATTATAGCGATTTGACCGGCGACTGGGATTATGACGGCGATGGAGTATATGGCGAGATGAACAGTGATCAGCCCGATTTATTTCCGGAAATCTATGTGGGCAGGGTACCTGCGGAAAACTCCGAAGAGGTTCAAATCTGGGTCGAAAAAGCCCTTCTTTATGAACAGAATCCGGGACACGGCGACTATTCATATCTTGCCAGAGCCCTGATAATTTCGGCTGACCAGATGCGCGACCTTAACGAACATATAGAATTGGCACAGACATTCCCGGCCGATTTCTTTGTCGATATTTCGCGATGCGCCGAAGAGCCCAGCGGCGCGGCGCCTGATCCGACACAGCCAATCGCCGAAACCGTCGTGTCCGTCATGAATGAAGGCTGGGGATTCATAACTAATTTAAACCATGGGAATTTTTACGCTTATTCGACGATGTCACCCAACTACAACGATGCCCCGCGGTCATTTTTTTGGGGAGACACATTAAATCCGGATAATGGCGCCAGCTCATTAACCCGTTTGGCCGAAAGCGATAAATATTCAATATACTATTCGTTCAGTTGTGAGGTGGCAGGATTTGATTTTGACAAAGAGGTGGTTCGTCCAGGGCCATTTATAACCAATCATACATTTATGGAGGCTTATCTTTTCCGGCCTGACCGCGCGGGACCGGCTTTTTTCGGCAATACCCGCTGGGGTTGGGTATCGGCATCCTTCAGGCTTGAACAGAAATTTATCGAGCTGATTTATAGTGACTCGGCCGCTAATTTGGGTGTAGCGGAAGCTCTATCTAAAACATTTTTCCCGAATTACCGCGATATAGATTATGGTCACAACTTGTTCGGCGACCCGGAAATGAAAATATGGCGCGGAATCCCGGGTAATTTAATGTTGTCGGCGCCCTCAGAAATAAGTATAAACAGCCCGAGTTTGAAAGTGCTGGCCATTATCGATAATGAACCAGCGCCTAATATCAATATCTGTATGTGGAAACCGGGAGAATTATATATCAGAGGGGTTACAGACCAAAACGGCAAGTTTGAAACGCCATTATCGCTGGCTAAAAGCGGCCAATTATATGTAACCGCCGTTGCCGATAATTTTATTCCAGCGCTCGACACAGTGATGATTCGCGAGCAG
>JAAYTW010000235.1 GCA_012517955.1 Candidatus Zixiibacteriota bacterium
TATGTGCTGATGCAGATACTGAAACTGTTGCATCCGTTCATGCCTTTCGTGACCGAAAAAATCTGGGAGCTTATCGTTGAGAAAGGCGAGCAGTATTCGCTTTCGGTGGAAAAATGGCCGGAACCGCAGTTGAAATTTATCGACGACGAATTAGAAGACAGCATGGAAATCGTAATCAAGCTGGCGGAAGCGGTACGGTCGGCCTGCGCCGATCTGGATGTGCCGCCATCGAAAAAGCCGCGGGTGTTGATAAAATGCGAAGAAGAGCGGCTGGCGGATATACTCAACTGGCATTCGGAGCAGATACGCAACCTGGCGCATTCGGGCGACGTGAAAGCGGCGGTTGATATGGACAAGCCGCCCTTGTCAGCATCGGCAGTGATACCGGGCGCGGAGATATTTATTCCGCTGGAGGGGCTTATCGATATCGACCAGGAGCGGGCACGGTTGGAGAAGGAGCTGGAGCAGAAACGGTCGTATTTCGAGAAGCTACAGAATAAGCTTCGCAACGAAGATTTCGTGAAGCGGGCGCCGGCGGAGGTTATTGAGGGGGAAAAGGAAAAGCTGGCCAAAATCGAAGAGCTTATCGAGAAGCTGAACAAGAATCTGGAGAGCTTGACGGGTTGGTAGGAGGATTATGTCGTCGGGTGGCCTCACCCGACGGAAAAATAGGCTTCGGGAATCATAGTTCCCGAAGCACAAGAAAGAGATTGTCAAGCGGCGGTTACCGGGATGGTGGCCGCCGTTTTTTATGGGTTGTAATCATTGAATTGATAAAATATAATTACTGTTGGGTCAGGCGCCGTTTTTTTATGGGTTGCGTTAAGCGATTTTACGAGATATACTTTATTTGAAATCGATATGAGATTAATTAACGAATTTTGTAGGTCAACCCGCCTGCGGGTTGACGAATAATAAATGTCAAATCTTAGAAGATATAATTCTTTCGGCAAACCATATTTTATTACATGCGTTACATATAATCGCCGGCCTTTTCTTTTAAATCATGAAGAAATGCTGCTGCAATCGCTATATAGGTCGGAAACCAAATTTAATCGGGAGTTAATCGCCTGGGTGATTTTGCCTGAACATTTTCACTTATTGGTAGATTTATCAAGCGATAACATATCGTCATTTATGCATTGGATTAAACAATCATTTTCGATGAATTTCCGAAAATTAAACGGCAACGGTATCGGAAGAGTTTAGCAGTATCGTTTTTGGGATCATATAATCCGCGACGAAAAAGACCTTCAGAGACATCTGGATTATATACATTACAACCCAGTTAAACGAGGGCTAGTAAAAAATCCTTTCGATTATCATTATTCTTCCATCAATAACTACAGGGAGTATTATCCAGATGGTCGGGGCGCAAAAGATGGGGAGTCCGATATAAATGAATAAATGCGTCAACCCGTAGGCGGGTTGACCTACAAAGGTTGAACATTAGTGTCGTCGGGTGGCCTCACCCGACGGAAAAATAGGCTTCGGGAATCATAGTTCCCGAAGCACAAGATAGAGATTGTCAAACGGCGGTTACCGGGATGGTGGCCGCTGTTTTTTTTATGGGTTGCGTTAAGCGATTTTACGAGATATACTTTATTTGAAATCGATATGAGATTAATTAA
>JAAYTW010000236.1 GCA_012517955.1 Candidatus Zixiibacteriota bacterium
GAGGCAGACCCGGTATTTGCGCGTCGAAGGTATCGTCAAATTACACGACCGCACCGGAAATATCCGGCGAATCAGCTTGAGCGTGTACCGCATCGCCAGCACGTTGGTGTACGGCCCAAAATATTTGGCTTTGTCATCGCTGATACGCCGCACAACCAGAAGGCGCGGGTAGGTTTCTTTGGTGATTTTCAGGTAAGGATACCGTTTATCATCTTTGAGGTTAACATTGTATTTGGGAAGATACTCTTTGACCAAGTTTGATTCCAGAATCAGCGCCTCAAGTTCGCTGTTGGTGGCCAGCGTTTCCACATCGGCGATTGATTCCACCAGCTTTATCGTTTTCGGATGGTCTATCGACTTGTTGAAATACGAGCGCACCCGATTTTTCAGGTTTTTGGCTTTGCCGACATAGATAACTGTCCCCTCGGTGTTTTTGAACAGGTACACGCCCGGCGAATCGGGCAGATTTTTCAGTTTCGTTTCGAAATCAACCGGTTGTTTAGTCGGCTTTTCGCCGGATTTTCCCTTATGTTCGCCCGTTTTCATAACGTACATATTTAATTGTTATGAATAAATAATGTCAAGCGGAAGGATATCCGTAGGTCCGAACCCCCGTGGTTCGGACAATATCATTTCCCTGTAGGGGGCGACTCGTGTGTCGCTCTATCGCTTCTTGTGTTCCGGGAACAACGATTCCCGAAACCCTATCCTCAGAAGCCGCGGGAATCATAGTTCCCGCAGCGCACAAAATCAATACCCAGGCGGTTTAACATACGCGCCATTCAGGGGAATATATATGATTATGCTAATAGAAAGGCGATGCCAAAAGGAAAAGATTGAGTCTCCGGTAAATGAAGGCTTCGCGAATTATAGTTCGCGAAGTAAAAAAGAAATATTGTCAAGACCGCTGGGATTTTGACCTACAATTTATTTAGAAATGGAAAATTGTCGAGGCCAATTGGCCCCAGGCGTAAAACGGGCCGGGCCAGATACCAATAAGAAGCACCATAATCACGCTAATCGCCAGGCCGAGTTTAATCATCCAAGGCAACGCGATTTTATCGGCCGACGGGGCCGGCCGGAACATCATTATTCGTACAACATTCATATAGTAAAATAGGGATATCACCGAAGTTAGAATCGCGATGACGACCAGCGTGTATAGCCCTTCTTTGACCGCTGCGCCGAACAGGAAATATTTCGCGATAAAGCCGCCGGTCAAGGGAATCCCCACCAGAGAGAGCATGTAGATAGTCATAACAATCGCCAACGATGGTTTACGTTTCCAGAGGCCGCTGTAGTCCTCGATATTATCGGAGCCGGTGGCGTTCGAGAAAGCGATTACCACGATGAAGGCGCCGATGTTGGCGAAGAGATAGGCCAAAAGAAATATCATCATCGAAGTAACCGATAAATCTATTCCGGCCGATAACGCTACCAGCACATAGCCAACTTGGGCTATCGATGAGTAAGCCAGCATACGTTTGATATTTTTCTGTAAGAGTGCCACGACATTGCCGACAACCATCGCCAGAATAGCCACTATCTCGACAATAACCACCCATTCCGGTTTTATCGCCAAAAGCGAATTGAAGAATAATCTCACGAAAGCTACCAATCCGGCCGCTTTGGACGCCACCGACAAGAACGCGGTAACCGGCGTGGGCGCGCCCTCGTAAACATCGGGAGCCCACATATGGAACGGAGCGGCGGCCAATTTGAAACCGAATCCAGCCACGAACATCACAATAGCGAAAACGGCAGCGATAGTGGTGCCCTCGTTAAGGAACAACCGATAGCCGATTTCATCGAGGACGGTAGACCCGGTTAAGCCATAAAGAAGCGACAGGCCGTATAACAAAATCCCCGATGAGGCCGCGCCGAGAATCAGATATTTCAGTCCGGCCTCGGTGGATTTGAGGTCTTTTTTGAGGAAAGCCGCCAATATGTAAAGAGAAATTGTCGAGAGTTCCAAAGCGACATAAAGCGATATCAATTCACCCGCGGAGGCCAAAAACATCATACCGGTAACGCAGAGCATAATCAGGCTGTAGAATTCTCCGGTGTGTTTCATGTGTTTGGAAGCGAAATCTACTGAACCGATTACAGTCACAATCGCGGCCAGCAGAAATATCATCTTGAAACCGCGGGCGTAAGTATCGGAAATAAAGGTTTTGCCAAACAGTGAACCATCAGGCACAAACCACAGAATCACGAAAGCGGCAACCAAACCGATTAACGCGAACAGGCCGATGGCCCGGGGGTTTTCGGTTTTGGCGCTGGCATTGTAAAGCAACAGGACAAGCGCCCAGACAAAGAGAACCACCTCCGGTATTAATAAACTGTAATCCATAATCTCATCCTACCTTACAGATTATTCCATTCGTCATCAGGCAACCGCCTTCTGTTTAAGAATATCCTTATAAATAGCTGATTGTTGGGCAACCAACACTTTGGTCGCGAATGTTTTCTGTGAATAATCGAAAGCTTGCCGGGTCAGTTTTTCCCGAAGCTCACGGTCGCTTATAATCCGCTTGATTGCGGCGGCCAGCCCCTCGATGTCCTTTTCGGGCAATAGTATTCCGGTAACACCATCTATGACTACTTCTTTGATGCCTCCATTATCGAACGCAATCACCGGCACCTTATGCGCCATAGCCTCCAGTGATACCAAACCCAATCCTTCCTTTTCTCCTTGCCGGTCGGTTATCGATGGTAAAACGAACAAGTCGGCTTTTTCGTATTCGGCATTGACTTCCTCTTCCGAAATACCGGAACGAATCTCACAATCGAGCCCTTCCGCCTGTTTTTGCAATCGTTCTTTTTCGGGGCCAAACCCGACGATGACCAGCTTAATATCCATGCCTTCGGCAACGAGCTTTTTGACAGCATCGATAAGATAAATATGGCCCTTGCGCGGCACGAGCCGCCCGACGCTTAAAATACGCGACTGCATGGATAAACCACTTTTACGTTTGAGCAAACCGGTTCGACATATTCTTTAACGCCATTTGAAATGGCTATAACAACTTTAGCCCGGCTGAAAATGATTTTGGCCAATTTTCTCAATAGAGCGTTGGTCCTTATTAAAAACGAATCGCTATAGACAGTCACAATGTGAGGGATACCGGTGAGGCGTGAAATCAGGTCGCCGATAATGCCGGCCGGCACGAACCAGTGGCTGTGGATGATATCGACTTTACGGCGACGGGCCACGAAATATCCTTTGATAAAGAAGCTGGCCAGAAAACAAACCGCCAGAAATTGATAGTGAATCTGTAATCCTCTGACTTTGGCGAACAAATTGCCGGAATATGATAGCTTTTCCCATCGGCCAAACGAGTACTTGAAATATTCGAACTGGACGCCGTTGCGTTCTTTAACTGCTTGCGGATGGCGCGGGCAAAGCACGATTATATTATATTCCTCGGTCAAATTTTCGGCGAGGGTACCCAGAAAAGGGGCGATAAAATCCTTGTCGTATCGAGGATAAATATGGGTAAGAAACAGTATCGTCGGTTTGGCCATGATATTTTATCAAACTTACTTTCCGATAATATTGACTAAATTTTCGACTGTCGCCCTTAAAAAATTATTTAACGTATTTGGGAAAATTCCCACCAGTAGGGTAAGTATTGCCAGCGGCACGACCGTGAACACTTCCCGGCCGTTGATTTCGGTCAAGGATTCCCATTTGGTATTGAACTGGCCCAGAAATATTTTTTGAATCATTCTCAAAATATAGCCTGCGGTCAGAATCACTCCGAGAACAGATAAAATCACAATCCATTTGTAAATAAATGATGAACTGTACGAACCGACGAAAACCATAAATTCGGAAACGAATCCCGACATACCGGGCAATCCCAGAGAGGCCATCCCAAACAAGGTGAATATTCCGGTGTACAACGGCAGCTTGGCGCCTAATCCGCCGAATGCGGCGATTTCGCGGGTGTGAGCTCTATCGTAAATTACGCCAACCAACAAAAACAGCGCGCCCGTGATTACGCCATGGGAGAACATCTGGAACAAGCATCCGGATATTCCCAGCGGCGTGAGGGCTGCCATACCCAACATGCAATAGCCCATATGCGAAACCGATGAGTATGCAACCAGCTTTTTCAAATCTTTTTGCGCCATCGAGACTAAAGCGCCATAGATAATGCCAATCATTCCGAGAATTGCTATAGGAATGGCAAAATACTTAGCAGCTTGCGGGAACATCGGGTAACTAATTCTCAACAAACCGTATGTCCCCATTTTCAGAAGGATACCGGCAAGGATTACCGATACGGCGGTGGGAGCTTCCACGTGAGCATCGGGTAACCAGGTATGGAACGGGAACACCGGCACCTTAATGGCGAACCCGATAAAGAAGGCCGCGAACACCCAGAGTTGGAATGTATAAGCATACATCGAATTTTTAGCGATAAGTTCCATCATATCGAGCGTGCCGGTGGTGAAATATAAGGCCAGAA
>JAAYTW010000237.1 GCA_012517955.1 Candidatus Zixiibacteriota bacterium
CAACCGATTAACCAAATGACTGAATCGTCCGTTCAGGCCTGGGACATTTTAACACGAATGAGCGATGTCGAGAAAGCGAATGCTATTATCGATATTGAATTACCTTCAGGAGTGAATCAAAACGCAATCCAGACGGCACGTACTATTGAAAACTTATGGAACGACGGCCAATTTGATGCCGCAATCGCCACGTTGCAAAATCTGGCGACTGAGGTTGAAGGAGCAATCGCGATAGGAGTATCTTGGAGAACGCCGTTAGTGAACGAAGATGCCAGCTTGTGGGGTCCGGATATAAGGATAGGTACGCGCGACTCAATTTATCAGACATCAATGGATGTAATATATGCATCGGGGACGCTGTTTTGTATATTGACCTACAAAGAAGGATCTACGTACTTTTTTAGCGTAAATCGTTCCTCAAATAGTGGACAAACCTGGTCAGAAACCTATACCTGGGCGGGTGGCGGCGATAGTCTTCGTTCGGCCAGCGGTACTTGCGTAAGCGGTGTTTGTTGGGTTGGTTATGCTAGTAAGGTTAATCCGTACCAGGCAAGGGTCCGTAGATTCAACGGTTCAACAGGTCAGACATTGCCATTTGCCAATGGTTCGTCTTATGATACAATTTTCACTTCAGCCTCGCCGGACACGATTAAAGAATTGGTTATGTTTTCCAACCAGGATAATCTTAATAACCGCGTTTATTGTATGTTAATTACCAGAAATGGCAGCCTGCGCTTTTTCTGGGCGGATACATCTGGCGCAAACTGGAATCAGATTTCTACGGGTATCACAAATGCCAGCCATGGACTTAGCGCGACTTGGAATGAGGATTATACAAGTCGTCCTTTTTGGTTTTCATATATAAGCCTGAACGATTCGCTAATGATTTATTGTAAAACCACCCCCGATACGACCATACGAAGTTACGCGACCGCGATTGGAAGCGGGACAAAGAACACATCAATAACCGCCTATCATGACACGATATTTTGCGCTTATGAGTATAATGTTTCCGGCTTTGAATGCCGGTATCGCATATCATATGGAGGCACCAGTTGGACTTGGGGTAATTTATGCGACACGACAATCACCAACGAAGCGCCGGCCGCTACCGCCAGAAGGGGTGGAGGAATCAGCGCGATTTACCGCTTCTATACTCCTACGCGTCAAGGACATTATATCCACAGGACATATCAGTACATGCCCTGGCCTGATCCTGTAACATATACAAATTATGAATTGTGGTGGAATAAACCGTCGCTGGTGTACCTTGGCGGTGGTGATTATGGTGTTGTATATTTAACTACCTCATCGCCGGCGATTCGCGGCGCGTTTTTCGACCGGGTTGCCGCTTCGGATATTGGGATGGCACAATCGCTACCAAACGCGTTCAGTTTAAATCAAAATTATCCTAATCCTTTTAATGCGAAAACTTGTATTCAGTATAATCTTCCTCGAGCGACGGATGTGAAGATTGAGATATTCGATATATTGGGTCGCAAAGTACAGACTATACAAAACGGATACCAGCAAGCTGGGCCACACAGCTTGATTTGGAATGCGGAAAATTTCGGTTCGGGAATTTATTTCGCTAAAATAACCGCCGATGGCGAATCGCAATCGATACAGATGACATTACTAAAATAACGTTTTGATAAAAATGCTTTTGGTTTGGACGCCGCCGGCTTTGCCCGGCGGCGTTTTTTATGCGGTCGATAATCATTTGCGGCATAATGAATTATATGGCGATTTTCTTGTTTTATTTCTTGAACTGACGCTTAGAATTATTTATACTTATTGGTAGTTTTCGGTTTTTGCTTGCCTGGATGAAGCCGCTGATTGCTGCATCCGGAGGGGTTAAGTAAAACGAAAAGTGACTAATGATGTTTTTGGGGATGGTTTGGTGATTACCGAATAGGCCGACGATAATTGAAAATCAGCCCAATTTCCGAATTGTCCCCGTTCGCTTTGTAATAATGGAGGAGATTGTTTAAATGCCGCTTGGTTCCGAAAATATAAAACCGGTCTTCATCGAAGAGGAAATGAAAAATTCCTATATCGATTATTCGATGTCGGTGATTACCAATCGCGCCTTGCCGGATGTTAGAGACGGCCTAAAACCGTCCAACCGCCGAATCCTGGTCGCGATGAACGACCTCAACCTGGCTCCCGGACGACCTCATCGTAAATGCGCCAAGATTGCCGGCGATACCTCGGGTAACTACCATCCTCACGGCGAACAAGTGGTATATCCGACGCTGGTGCGTATGGCTCAGGATTTCAATATGCGCTACACCTTGGTCGACGGCCAGGGGAACTTCGGGTCAATAGATGGCGATGCCCCGGCGGCGATGCGTTATACGGAGGCCCGCTTGACTCATATTGCGATGGAAATGCTGGCCGATCTGGAAAAAGACACTGTTAACTTTATACCCAACTATGATGACACGCGCAAAGAACCGGTGGTGTTGCCGTCAAAATTTCCGAATTTAATTTGCAATGGATCATCGGGTATCGCCGTTGGTATGGCGACCAATATACCGCCGCATAATTTGAGCGAAACAGTCGATGCCCTGACATACCTTATCGATAACCCTGATTGTGAAATCAAAGACCTTTTCCGGTTTATTAAAGGCCCTGATTTTCCGACCGGCGGGATTATATTCAATTTGGCGGGGATGCGCGAAGGTTACTTGACCGGACACGGACGCTTTATGATTCGGGCCAAGGCCAATACCGAAACGACCAAATCGGGCAAAGAGAACATTATCGTTTCGGAAATTCCTTATCAGGTAAACAAGGCTAACCTGCTTGAAAAAATCGCCGAGCTGGTCCGCGATAAAAAGATGACCGGTATCGCCGATTTGCGGGATGAATCGGATCGCGACGGTATGCGGATCGTAATCGAACTCAAACGCGACGCTCAAACCGATGTTGTTTTGAATCAGCTGTTCAAGATGACCCAGATGCAGGTGGCGTTCGGTATGAACATGTTGGCTTTGGTCGATGGGGTCCCGCGCGTGCTTAATCTCAAGGAGATGCTGCAGCATTTTATCGACCACCGGCATGAAGTGGTAATCCGGAGAACCAGGTTTGAACTGAACGAGGCCGAAAAACGGGCGCATATCCTGGAAGGTTACAAAATCGCTCTCGATAATATCGACGCCATAATCGCCCTGATAAAAAAATCGGCTTCGCCGGCGGATGCTAAAGAAGGGCTGATGAAACAATTCAGGCTCTCCGAAATCCAAGCCCAGGCGATTCTGGATATGCGCCTACAAAGGTTGACCGGACTTGAACGCAAAAAGATTGAAGAAGAGTATGAAGCCGTAATCAAGCTGATTGCCGAATTAAAAGGAATACTCGAAAGCAAGGCCAAGCGGATGTACATAATTAAAACGGAACTCATCGAACTTAAAAATAAGTATGGCGACGAACGCCGCACGGTCGTGTTGGAAGAAGATATTACCGAAGACTTCTCAATCGAGGATTTGATTGCCGAGGAGGATATGGTGGTCACGATTTCCCATGCCGGTTACATAAAACGGCTATCGATTTCGCAATACCGCAAGCAGGCGCGCGGAACCCGGGGAGCCAGGGGAATCGAGACCAAAGAAGAGGATTTCGCCGAACACATGTTCGTCGCTTCCACCCACCAATATATCCTCTTCTTCACAATGAAAGGTAAATGCTATTGGCTGAAAGTCCACGAGGTGCCTCAAGGCGGAAAGTTGGCGAAAGGAAAACCGATAATCAATATGATAGGTATCGACAAAGATGATAAGATTACCGCATTTGTGCCGGTTCGCTCTTTCGATGACAACGCTTTTGTGGTTATGGCCACAAAAAACGGCCAGATTAAAAAAACCGAGCTTTCGGCGTTCGGCAACCCGCG
>JAAYTW010000238.1 GCA_012517955.1 Candidatus Zixiibacteriota bacterium
AACTTGACATCTCCGCCCCCCATACTCTCCTTTTTGAAAACCCTATCTCCAAGTTCCGCTATCGCCAAAAAAAGCAGGCCTCCGGCAAGGATACCGACACCCGATTGAAGCCATCCTATCGTCAGGCCTGGAAAGAAGCTTATTGCAAATCCGATAATGATTCCTGATATCGACAACGAATCGGGGATAATTCTAAAATCATAATCTATCAAAAATATGATTAAAAATACCGTTGAAAGGTATATCGATACAAAAAACAAGCCTGGATTATTCGCCTTGTAGATAGCGATATAATATGCCAGAACATAAAGAAGGCCGCTGGCTAATTCCGTCAACGGATAACGCTTACTTATCGGCTTTTTGCAGTTGCGGCACCTTCCCTTCAAAATCAGAAAACTTAGAATAGGAATATTATCGTAAGCCTTTACGGGCGCGCCGCAAGATGGGCATCGAGAACGTGGTTTGACAATCGATAAATTCCGCGGCAGCCGATATATTACAACGTTGGCAAAACTTCCAAAAATCAATCCAACGATAAACGCACAGGTTCCCAAAAATGAATGCATAAGGAGTATTTACTAATTTTCAACTTCCATGTAAATAAAAAAAGGGGACTGTAAGAGTCCCCTCTTGAGCCTTTAACGATTGTTCGCGTTAGATAGCATCATTGCTTGTGCAGGTCAACGTGCCCGTCTCGTTGATTGTCCAGACATCGTTGGCCGCGTCATCATCAAGGTTGGCAGTGGCCGTGCATGTAAAGGTGTTGGCGGCAGCTACCATCACATAGGTGTAACGGGCTGTGGTTTGAATTTCGACGCCGATCTGGGCGAACGCGTTCGGGGCGGCCGCGCTGGCGGTTACGCCGTTCAAACAATAAGAGTCGAACTCCTGCCTATAAGCGTGTTGCATTGTATAAATCTGCTTTAAAAGCTGCTTGGCTTCGGACTGTTTAGCCTTGGTCGTGGAACGCATAAAACGCGGGATCGCCAAAGCCGCCAAAATACCAATGATCACAACCACGATCATCAATTCGATTAATGTAAAACCTTTGTTCGACTTGTGGACTTTCGTTGACATTTCTGACCTCTCTTGTTTAGGGTTTATTGTTCCTTCATTTCTTTTATCGATTTGATTGGCTCAATCTTTAGCCGGTCTATTCTTTTTTTTGTTTCGACCAATAACTTATGTTACAAAACTCATGCCGTTTTCTAAAATACGGCCAAATACCCATCCAAGGGCTTATTGCTCTTAATCTTCTAATCGTCCGCCGATTTTCTCGCCGCCCCTATTGTCAATCGCATTGGGTTTCGCTCATTGCATTTTGCGAAATGCAACCCCAACGCCGAGAATTATGGAACATTAACTATATTATATAAATGCGCGGTTTTATTAATCGCTGTTAATATGATTTACCCGGCTGAAATCCGGACCACAAAAACGAAATCAATTTCTTGAATCATCTATCACGCACGTGAGCGTCCCGGTATCATCGATAACCCAGGTATCGATAGTGGCATCATCATCAAGGTTCGCCGTCGCGGTGCATGTGAAATTAACGCCGTTTACCGCCATAGTGTAATCATATCGCGCTGTTGAGATTATCTCTATGGCCAGCGGCGCGAAAGCAAGCGGATTGGAAGCGTTGGCAACCTGTCCGTTCCGACAGTAAGCGTCGTTCTCGACAAAATAAGCCTTTTGCATCGTATGAACTTGCTTAAGAATCCCTTTGGCCTCCGATTGTTTGGCTTTTGTCGCCGCTCTCGTATAACGAGGAATCGCCAGAACGGCCAAAATCCCTATAATCACCACGACAATCATCAATTCTATCAGTGTAAAGCCCTTGTTCTGTCTTTTCATTTTTCCCGCCTTCTTTTCGGGATAGTTTATCGTTGGGTTGATGCTGCTATTTCCTCGATTTCATTCAGATATTTTTCCGCCATCCCGGATTGACCGAGCGTCATAAAGAAATCGCGCCGGTTATCTAAAATAAGCATCACGCTTTTTAACAGTTCATAATCCATGCCGGGATTAACAAAAATATCGAAATTTTTTAAATCGTTTTCCACGAACACGGCTTTATCTATTTTATCCCAATCAATTGCCCGATTATTGAATTTCATCAATAGTCCTGATGGCATCAGATAATTTCTAACAGGAGCCGACTGGGCATCATACTCAATATAAATTTCGGAACTATCTTTAAATAAATTAATTAAGGCCCGATAAAACGCCCCCCCATCCATCCGCTGAAAATCATGTCGTTGCAAATTGCAACGTTTCCCGAGCGTCTCCCTGTACCATCCCTGACCGAATAAATAAACGTTGCATACTAAAATCCCCCTTTTTATACCATATACTTCTTGAAGCGCTTTTATGATAAAATAGCTGTTATAAGATGATGTAACGACCAGCGTGTTATCCGGACAGTCTTCCACCAGCGATTCGGCCAGTTTTTTCGCCGAATAATTCCCCGATAAATCGGCCGCTCCATAGTTGGCGATAGTCGGTATCGCCACAGCTATCGCCAAAACGGCGACAGTTTGGTATTTTAAGTATTTGGATTGTATCTTATCGGCAATCGCCAGCAAGCCTATCAACGAAAATATAACCGCGCAAATCAACGATATCAACAGGTATCCGTGGATATCGGCGTTTTCGTAGTAATAATACTCGTTAAATACAGTTGACAATAGGTTGAATGCGACGCAAATAATCAAAAACAATGACAGCCGTCGATTTGCTTTCCAGCCCGAATATATCCCGACCAACGCCAGAACGGCCGAAATCGGGCCAAGTTGGCGGTACAACAATGATAAGTCGAACCCATAGTTTTCGAAAAGATGAGCGACCGCGAACGCCTTTGCCGACGCGCTAAATCCCTTTCCGGTAAAGACGGCAATCAATCCCGCCGGATTGGCCGGATTACCCCAATTCATCCCCGGCGATTTCATCGCCAGTGCCGCCAGATATCCATACAAGCCAAGCGGTGCAATCAGCGCCGCTATTCCCGCCGCGATTATCTTGTAATTGAATTTCATACTAATCGCCAGATAAACCAATGCCGGCAACGTGAGAATTATCGTCAAATGATGATTCGCCATTCCCATCCCCAAAAAAAGGCAAGCCAGCGTGATTTTTCCGGCGCCCCGATTATCATCCGTGTTTCGGCTTGCGATAGCGTCGCCTAAAAAATAAATGGCCAATATAAACAGCAGCAGATTCAACGAATACACTTCGGCCCGTGTCGCCTGAGCGGTCATCGAAGTTGTCATTGCCAAAAGCACGCTGCCACCTAACGATATCACCCATTTAGTTTTGTTGCCGGGGAAAAGACCAGCCAGCAGCTTTTGACACGCCAGATAAAACAAAGCGATTGACGCGGCCGCGGCAACCGCCGAAAACAAACCGGACGCGAAGCCTATATCGTAAGGAACAAGCCAACAGAAAATTTTCGTCAATATTAGATATAGAGGAAATCCCGGCGGATGTGGTATTCCACCTGATGCGATTGCCGCCGCTAATTCAGCGCTGTCCCAAAAATAATATGTAGGACAAATCTGACGCCAGTAATAAAAAAGGGCAGCGATAAAAATGACCGCCGCAATTAAATAATCTAAACGTCTCTTCACCTTAAACTCATCGGTTTTTTTTGGAAATAATCAACCAAATAAAAAAAGGCCAGGAATCATCAACTCCTGACCTCTCGCTCATGTCAAAATCG
>JAAYTW010000239.1 GCA_012517955.1 Candidatus Zixiibacteriota bacterium
CAGCTTGGGCTATTTCAACATCACCATTCGCCTGGTAACGTTTTTCCCTTCAGCCTCGAGACGATAGAAATAAACGCCGCTGGCCGTTGGATTGCCGTTTCTGTCTTTCCCATCCCAGGTAACCTGGTAATGCCCAGCTTCCTGCGCGCCGTTATAAAGCGTATTGACTAAACGTCCTGCTAAATCATAAACCGATAACTTTACATCGCTGTTTTTTCCGATTGAATAATCAATTATGGTTTTCGCGTTGAATGGATTAGGATAATTCTGGTTTAAACTGAATACTGATGGCAACGCCGGATAATCTTCGATACCCACAGTTAAGTTGGTGATTCCAATTTTTGATGCTTGAAGCACTTCTTTATTTGTTTGTGATTGAACCCAAACGATGAATTCGCTGTTATCAGTTACGATTAATGTGGTGCACGAAAAAGCTTGGTCCAAATAGACGGTTTGGCCGTTGGCGATTGTCAGCGGGGTTCCTGAAGCGTTAGGCAGCAGAAAACGCAAAGTTTGGTTATGAATATTAACGCCGTTTGGAGCGCTGTAATAGATGTTGGATTCTACTAAAGCGATTTGCACGACCAGATTCGTCGCCGTTATTTGCGATGTCGCCTCGATTGAAATATGAAGGTTCCCATTACGAGCGGTAGGATTGTATTCGCCGCTTAAGGAAATAGATAAAGGGGAGCTAACGGTATCGCGATTCTGAATGCTGTACCAATATGAAGTATAACTTGTCGGAGTGATGATACCGTCGATTTTCATATATGGAACGCCCGAACCGGCGACGTTATAATACTCCGCCCTGGCGTTATTATCGCTGATATTAAAACGATAGAAGGGGTCGCTTGAGCTCGGAAAAGATACATGATAACGAACGGTCGCGAACGCGTCAGGATGTGCCTGGATTATTTGATCCAGCGCGGTTTCGTAGGCAGGGCAATTGGTACAGGAAGTATTGGTATAAAACTCCGCCAGCGCCATTCGTTGCGTGGCCGTAGCTTTATCGACAAATAGTAGTAAAATAAAGACGATAGGCATAACATACCTATTCATATTTGCTCCTCGTTTATTTTAATCGCCGTTGACCATTGTTTAATACGATTAAACGGGATATAAAACTCATTGTGTTAAAACCTGCTTAGTAGAGATATTTTTAGGCCCCTAAAAGTCGGTTTTATGGAACATATTCCGCCGGCGCATACAAGCCCGCCCCGCTGTCCACCGTAAAATACTATCAGCTCATGATTCGCAAACTTGCGCGTGCCTTCAATATAAATCATTTCATTCGGCGCCAATGCTGGGGCGCCTCCCCATTTTTGGTCGGACCAGCTTCCTCCAATTGATACAGAAATTTTTTCGCTCTGGTTAATATCAAAATTAAGATATTTTTCGATATATTCTTTATCGACCGGATTCCGCTCATATATCCTATAATCAATTGCGTAGGCAGTTAGATTAATGGAGTATTGATCGCTTATATCGTATGACAACTCAAGTTTGGGAGTAATTTCGTTTTTTTCAGTATGCTTCATCCTGTCGAAACTTAATATGAATTCGTTGTTTTTATGGTAAACCCCGCGCCATTCTATGAATAGTTCATTAAGATAATCGCGATACTGAGGGTCTTCATAGTATGGATGTGGATCGCGGCTTTTTGATTCGGCATAATCGATTTCGACACCCCAGTAGGCCGACTGCGTGAAATTGACGGCCACCCGCCAACCAACCTCGCCGTCTGCG
This sequence comes from Candidatus Zixiibacteriota bacterium, assembly GCA_012517955.1. Lineage (GTDB taxonomy): Bacteria > Zixibacteria > MSB-5A5 > UBA10806 > 4484-95 > JAAYTW01. Next base: position 1,747 of record JAAYTW010000239.1, read on the forward strand.
TTGTACAACGATTCAAGTGATCTTTCTTGATGGTTTACCGCCGGAGGTTGATTGAAACTACCCTTTACGGAAGGGTAAGTCAAGTATTTGTAGTTCTTGTATTCAAACAGTACGGATACTTTCCAATAATGAGCGTTGACATTAGCGTATGTTCCGTCACCGTCTCGATTCGATTTCCCCCCCAGAAAATCGATATAGTAACCATCGCGCATGGCGTATTCGATATAGCCGTCAATATACTTATAATTTATTCTGGCGTTAATCTCGGTCATATTGGTTTTGACATTACCCGCCGTTTCTAAGTTTTGAAGTAATCTTACATGGCCCCCGCCGACATGAATGAAATCAAATGGCTTAAATTTGACCCTGGCTGCCCGCATAGTCGGATATTTGTGCTCGAGTATTGTGTCTTCTCTCAGCGCCGATGATGCCGCCAGAATATCGAAATCCATATACTGGTACCTGCCGGATATTTTGCTTCCATCAAGAAGTTTATCTATGCTTACGTTATCATCGCGGTAGGCGTTGAGTATCAAACCTCTGTCAAATACTTGATAAAAATTGCCCGCGTGTACCGATAATCCGCCGCTTTCCCAACCAATATATCTTTGGCTGATTGAATCCTTGGTTGCCGCGTTTAACAGCGTATCGTGTGTTACTTCATACCAGGCCCCAGCGTAAAACTTGCCGATATTGATATCGAATTGGAAACGGTCAGCTACAGAATCGACTTTTGTTTCATGAAACAAATAATAACGCCCATAGTTTGCCCCGCTTACGTAAACATCTTCGGCGCGTGTTTCTGAATAAAAACCAA
>JAAYTW010000240.1 GCA_012517955.1 Candidatus Zixiibacteriota bacterium
CGTATATGATTTACTTGGCCGGAAAGTTATAACGCTGATTAGCGGCACGCTTCCCGCCGGCCGGCAAGCGGTCAACTGGAACGGTCTTGATGCTGCCGGCGCACAGGTCGCCTCCGGCATGTACCTGTATGTGCTTAAGGTCGATGGGGAGACTTATTCCAAGTACATGACACTGGTGAAGTGATCGAGTAATTCGGAAATTACAAAAAGGGACCCGGCCTATCGCCGGATCCCTTTTTTATTTTGGCGTCGCTTCGTTAAGTAGCGATTGTCTTATCCGATTCAAACGGCGATGTATCTAAATATTCGATGGTAGAAATAAAGGCCGCCACAATGGTTGGGTCAAATTGCGTCCCCGCATTGCCTTGGATTTCGATTATGGCCTGATCGGTGCTTCTGCCTTTTCGATAAGGCCGGTCGCTGGTGATGGCGTCGAAAGTATCGACCACCGCCAGCAATCTTCCTTGAATTGGAATGTCCTCGCCTCTTAAGCCTATCGGGTATCCTTTTCCGTCGAATCTTTCGTGATGGTACAGGATATAGGGGAGAGCCGGGTTCAAGAACGTGATTTTCTCCACCATATTAGCGCCGACTTCCGGGTGGCGTTTCATAATCGCGAATTCCTGTGGAGTCAACGGGCCCGGTTTATTCAGTATCGCGTCCGGCACGCCGATTTTTCCGATATCGTGTAACATGGCGCCCATTTTCAGTTCTTTGATACTTCCATCGGCCCAGTTTAAACCTTTGGCGATACCCAGAGTTATCTGCCAGACTCGTTCATTGTGGCCGCCGGTGTACCTATCTCGCGCTTCGATAGCGTTTGATAAGGCTGCCACCGTGTCGAAATAAGCGTCCTCGAGCTCCTGATACAATTTCGAATTTTCGATTTCTATCGCCGCTTTGGCCGCGAACAACGAAAGGGTTGTCAATTGGCCGGTTGTGTATTGGTGAAGGGTTTTGGTTCGGACCAAGTTCAAAGTCCCCAGGATTTTCCCTTTGGCCATCAATGGCTGGCAAATAGCCGATTTTATCACTCTCATGCCGGTGCGGGCGTATGCGTCATGGTCGTTCACGATAAGGGGTTTTCCCTTATAACTTACTTCTTCGGCCAGATCCTGGCTGAATTTGGTGAGAATTTCGTAGATATTGATATCTTTGCAGATGCTTTTCTGCTTGGAAATCCGTCCGTCTTTTCTGATTAAATGCAACGAGGCGAAATCAGCGCTGAATTCGCGGGTGGCCGTTTCGATAATCAATTTCAACAGCCGGTCGGGTTCGATTTCGGACCCCATCGCCTCCGATATTTTATAGAAAGACATGATTTCGCTCAAACGGATATTTTCCCGTTCCAACTTCAAGATATCGGTAGCCCGTTTGATTGTGGCTTTTAGGGTTTCCATATCGAAAGGCTTGGTCAGATAATCGAACGCGCCGGTTTTTAATACGGAGACCGCATTTTGGATTGTGGGTTTTCCGGTCATCAGGATTATCTTGGCGTTGGGTTGATATTTTTGTGAATGAGCGATGACATCAAGGCCCGAATCCTCTCCCAGAACCAAATCGGTCAATACGATTGATATTTCTTTGTCTTTTAAAATGCGGTCCGCCTCGACCAAAGACTGCGCCTGCATAATTTCATAGGCCGGACCCGCGAGCATTTCTTCTATGACTTCCAAAATACTGCGTTCGTCGTCGACTATTAAGATAGGCTCAGGCGCTTCATTGGCCTTCTGAATGGACGCAAGAATCTCGTTAACGATCAAGACGGTCCTCCTTCGTTCACTGATTGTATCGACAGCGGTTCGATGGATATTTTAAAATAATTAATATTCCCGAAAATTTATTATTTCAATGTTGAAATCTGCGAACACGGCATTGCAATTGAACAGCGTTTCATCGGTTGCAATGTTGCAGTTCTGCAACGCCGAAAAAACGCTGATAGAAACGGCTGTTGTGGACGTTGATATATATAGATTTTTTACCGATTGACGGGCCGCTTTCGGTTGTTCAGAAAATTATCATGTGGACATAGGGGTTCCGCCATAGCGTATCGCGGGATGAAAATCAAGGATAAAACCGTAGAAAATTCATCGAATTCGTTTGGCTTCGAAATTTTCGGATTGCCGGTGAGCCATATAAGAGCTTCTTACCAACGGTCCCGATTCGACGTGGGTGATGCCTATTTTTTCGCCCATATTTTTCAGCTCCTCGAACTCATCGGGGGTGTAGAATTTACGCACCGGCAGGTGTTTTTTTGATGGAGCCAGATATTGGCCAATCGTGAAAATCTCGCATCCGGCGCCGGCCGCGTTTTCCAACACCCTTTCTATCTGTTCCAGTGTTTCGCCCAACCCCACCATGATTCCGGATTTAACGATGATTCCATTGCCTTTTTCGGATACGTATCTCAATAATTCGAGCGATCTTCGATAATCGGCTTCGGGCCTGACCGTGTCGTACAACTCCGGAACGGTTTCGATATTATGCGCCAAAACGCGCGGTCTGGCGGCTATTATGGTATCGAGTGATTGGCGATTACCCTGCAAATCCGGAATCAACACTTCCACCAAACATCCCGAACCGAGCCGGTTGATTCTGTCGATTGTCTCGGCGAAAATCGCAGCTCCGCCGTCGCTGAGGTCATCTCTGGTGACTGATGTAATCACCGCGAACTTCAAGTTTAATTTTCGCACGGCTTCGGCGACCCGGGCGGGCTCATCGCAATCAACGGTAGAAGGTTTCCCGGAATTAACATCGCAAAAACGGCAATTGCGGGTGCAACGGTCTCCCAAGATAATAAAGGTGGCCGTGCGAGCGGAGAAGCATTCACCGATATTGGGGCAACTTGCCTCTTGGCATACCGTGTGAAGATTCAGCTGTCGCAGAAGCGTTTTAACTTCGGTATATACCGGCCCGAAGTTCGCCTTTACTTTTAGCCACGGCGGTTTTCTGAGGTTATCGACAGGATTATTATCGTCCATCATAGTCCGCTTGGCGCCAAATCGAATCAGTCATTCCAAGCCTCGATATATTTATCAGCGGCCACGGCCGCAGTTGTGCCGTCACCGACCGCGTTGGTAACCTGCTTGCATAGTTGTTTTCGAACGTCGCCAATCGCGTATATGCCTTTCAGGGATGTTTCCATATTCTCGTTGGTGATAATGTATCCGCCGGAGTCGCGTTTGATATCTATGTCGAACAGGTCAGAATTAGGCACAAAACCGATAAATGGGAATACCGCGCCGACCGCCAGATCGCGTGTCTCGCCGGTATTCAGATTTTTAATTGTCAGCGAACTTACCTTGTCGCCGCCCGATATTTTAACCGGAACGCTGTCCCAGATAAATTCGATCTTGGGATTGGCTTTGGCGCGGTCCTGGATGATTTTTTGAGCCCGCAATTGATTCCGGCGGTGTATGATATATAATTTGCTGGCGAATTTCGTCAGGTAAATTCCCTCTTCAACGGCGGAATCGCCGCCGCCGATGACCGCGATAATTTCGTTTTTGAAAAATGCGCCGTCGCAAATAGCGCAGTAAGACACGCCTCTTCCCGAGAACTCCAATTCACCCGGGATTCCCAGTTTACGTGGTTGTCCTCCCGTGGCTATAATTACCGCTTTGCCTCGATAGTTGTCGCTGTCCCCTTCCACAATCCAGTATCTGCCGTCGGGTTTTATTTTGTTGACGATGTCGTTTTCGATTTTCAATCCGAACTTGCGGGCGTGCGCTTCCATTTTTTGCGCTAGTTCCGGGCCGGATATCGATTCGAATCCC
>JAAYTW010000027.1 GCA_012517955.1 Candidatus Zixiibacteriota bacterium
GATTCAGGACTCGACATCGACGCGTTGCGGGTAGTGTCGAAAGGGATAAATGAATCATCAACCGGGGAAACCGGCGTCTTGCTAGTTACGCACTATCAGCGGATACTCAACTACGTAAAACCAGATTTTATTCACGTGATGATGGACGGCAAAATCGTGCATTCTGGCGGCCCGGAGTTGGCGCTTCAGCTGGAAGAGCAGGGGTACGATTGGATTCGTCAGGAAATTCCCAACGGCGCAGAGGTCAAGTAAGATGGCTGAGACTTTAAACGGAAATCAGAGCATTGCCAATCTTGGCGATGACTACGCCGTAAAGTACGGGTTTAAAGACCCCGAGGAGTATTTCCATAAAGGGGCCAAGGGGTTGAACCACGAGGTCGTGGAGATGATTTCGCGGTTGAAAAAAGAGCCTGACTGGATGCGGAAATTCCGCCATGAGGCATTAGATATATTTTTGGCGAAACCGATGCCGCGCTGGGGGAATACGGAGCTTCTGGATTCAATCGATTTTTCGGATATCTACTATTATATCAGGCCGATGGAGAACATGGGGCGTAGCTGGGATGAAGTCCCGGAAAATATAAAGAAGACGTTCGACAGGCTGGGAATTCCGGAAGCGGAGAAGAAATTTTTGGCCGGTGTATCGGCGCAATATGAATCGGAAGTGGTTTACCATTCGCTGAAAGAAGACTTGCGGAAACAGGGAATCATTTTTTTGGATATGGACGGCGGTTTGCGGGAGTATCCGGAAATAGTTCAGAAATATTTTTCGACGGTTATTCCATCATCGGATAATAAGTTCGCCGCGCTCAATTCTGCGGTCTGGTCAGGCGGTTCGTTTATTTACGTTCCGCCGGGCGTTGATGTCAAGATACCATTGCAGGCGTATTTCAGAATCAACGCCGAGAACATGGGGCAGTTCGAACGCACGTTGATTATCGCTGATAAAGGATCGCGGGTGCATTATATCGAAGGATGCACGGCGCCGGTGTATACAACGAATTCGCTTCATTCGGCGGTAGTCGAGTTAATCGCTTTAGAAGGCGCGTATATCCGTTACACGACGATTCAAAACTGGTCGCATAATGTATTTAACCTGGTCACCAAGCGGGCGATGGCGCATAAGAACGCCACGGTCGAATGGGTAGACGGCAATTTGGGATCGCGGCTGACGATGAAATACCCCGCGGTATATCTGGTCGGCGAAGGAGCCCGCGGTGAAATTCTGTCGATTGCGTTTGCCGGAGAAGGGCAACATCAGGATGCCGGAGCCAAAGTAATACACGCGGCGCCGAACACAAGTTCGCGGATTACCTCGAAATCGATATCGAAGGCCAGTGGGAGGGCATCATACAGAGGTCTGGTGCAGGTTCATCCCAACGCCAACAATTGCCGGGTGTCGGTCGAATGCGATGCTTTACTGATAGACGGCGCGTCGCGATCGGATACATATCCAACGATGGAAATCAACGCCGAGGAAGTGCGGATAGAGCATGAGGCGCGGGTATCGAAAATCGCCGAAGAGCAATTGTTCTATCTCACCAGCCGGGGATTGACGGAGGATGAAGCCCGACTGTTGATTATCAATGGATTTATCGAACCGTTCACCAAAGAGCTGCCGATGGAATACGCGGTAGAGCTTAATCGCCTTATCGAACTGGAAATGGAAGGCTCGGTAGGCTAAACCAAATTAAGGAAGGTCGGATTTTATAATATGGATGCAATCATGATTTCGAAAATGGCGGATTTTCGTAAAATAGCCGCGGGCGAACCGGATTGGCTATATCGGCATCGCCTGGCGGGATGGCAAGCGTATCATTCCAAGCCGATGCCGGAGCGCGTTCAGCATATTTGGAAATACACGGCGCCAGATCAGTTTTTAATAGACAAACCGGAACGGGCGATGGGGATACTTCCAGAAAACGGCGACGAAGAAGAACGCAAAGTTTTGATGATAGACCCGGAATTGGCAGGATACGGATTCAATAAAGGAGATATGACAATCGCGGCGAAACTTCAGCCGGAGATAGCCAAAACCGGAGTGATGTTCAGCGATTTACTGACAGCGATTCAGACGGCGCCGGATTTGGTCGGTCAACATCTGGGTAAAATTGTCGGAGCTGATTTCGGCAAGTTTGAGGCGGCCAATATGGCGCTGTGGAATACGGGGTTTTTCCTATACGTTCCACCAAACACGGTTATCGATAAACCGATTTTTATTCATCGGCACCCGACTGGATTGCAGACAATAACCCGGCTTCTGGTAGTTGTCGATAGCAATTCGGATGTGACGATACTGGATGATTTTAATTGTCATTGTACGCATGAAGGGGAGCAACTTAATAATGTGATAGAGATATTCGGTAAAGAATCGTCAAACGTTAGGTATGTAAATATCCAGCGTTTAGGGCCGGCGGCGAAAATCTATTCTAATCAGCGAATTTATCTGGAGCGCCGCGCGAAGAGCCTTTCGGTTTTTAGCGCCTTAGGCGGAGCGTTAGCCAAGATGAATGCCGGGACCATCCTGGCCGGAGAGGGAGCCGACAGCCAGATGTATGGAATCGCATACGGGGATAATAGACAGCATTTCGATTATCACACGTACCATCACCACAAAGCCAAACAGACAACATCGAATATTGAATTTAAGGTAATATTGAAAGATAAAGCGCAATCGGCGTACACCGGTTTAATCAGAATCGAAAACGACGCGCCTAATTGCGAAGCCTATCAGGAGAACCGGAATCTTCTGCTCAATAAAGGGACCAAAGCCGATTCGATACCTGAACTCGAGATTTTAAACGACCAGGTTCGCTGTACTCACGGCGCGACGGTCGGACCACTCGATCAGGATATGTTGTTTTATCTAAAATCGCGGGGATTTTCGGAATCGGAAGCCATCAAAACGCTGGTGAGCGGTTTTGTCGAATCGACCTTAGGCAAAATGCCGGAGACAATCGGGCATATTATCCATGAGTTGGTCAGAGTTAAAATGGAGGGATAATTGGCGAACGCGGAGGTTGTGAAAGTATGCGCCGTCTCGGCGCTGGTTGATGGAGTAGCCAAATCATTTATGGTTAGAGACCAGATAATCATTCTGGCTAAGTGGGATGGAAAAATCCATGCGCTATCCGGAGAATGCACGCACGATGGTAACGATCTTGATGGTTCGACGGTTGCCGATGGGCAGATAGAATGTCCGCGGCATGGAGCTAAATTCGATATCATAACCGGAAATGTTTTACGGATGCCGGCGGTTGTCGGATTGCGTAAATTCGAAGTAAAAGAAGTCAATGGTGAAATATTTGTCGCTTTGTAATCGGCGAAAGGCGAAGGCGGACGAATGGACGGTATAATACAGCCAATAATCGTTGAGGGGAATAAAATCGACCCGAACATTATCAGGAGGGATTTTCCAATCTTAAACCGTCAAATAAACGGTCACAGATTAGTTTATCTGGATAATGCGGCGACAACTCAAAAGCCGTCAAGCGTTATTAACGCCATGGATGAATACTACCGATTTCACAACGCCAACGTCCATCGGGGTCTTCACACGCTGGCGGAAGAGGCCACAACCGCTTATGAATCAACCAGGGCGAAGATTGCCGAATTTATCGGTGGCGTAAAACCAAGCGAAATCATTTATACGCGCGGGACTACTGAATCGATAAACCTGGTCGCGCAGAGCTGGGGAAGGGCTAACGTAGGACCACACGATAGAATTGTGATTACCCAGATGGAACATCACGCGAATTTGGTGCCATGGTTGATGCTGGCTAAGCGGGCCCATGCCGAACTGGAGTATATTCCTATTAACGCCGAAGGGTATCTAAATCTGGATAACATCGATACGATAATAAATGGCAATACTAAAATCGTGGCGGTTACCCAGATGTCAAATGTGCTGGGGACAATAAATCCGGTGGATCGAATAATAGACCGGGCGCATAAAGTCGGAGCGGTTGTCTTGGTTGATGGGGCGCAGGCAGTACCGCATCTGCCGGTTAATGTAAAAAGCCTCGATGCTGATTTTTATGTTTTCTCGGCGCATAAAATGCTTGGGCCGACGGGGTTGGGCGTGCTTTATGGCAAAGAGCGGTTATTGGAAGAGATGGAGCCAATCGAGTTTGGCGGGGAGATGATAAGCAGGGTTCAATTCGATTCAGCTGAATGGAATATCCTGCCCTATAAATTCGAGGCGGGTACTCCTCACATCGCCGGGGCGTATGGATTTGGGCCGGCATTAGATTATTTGACAAAGTTGGGTATGGAAGCAATCCGCAATCATGAGATCGAGTTGACTTCCTATGCTTTAGAGAAGCTCCATGAGTTGAAATATGTGAAAATATTCGGCCCCCTGGATGAAAATCAACGGGGAGGGGTAATATCATTTAAGGTAAAGGATATCCATCCACACGATTTGGCGACCGTGTTGGATTCGTATGGAATAGCGGTACGGGCAGGTCATCATTGCGCCCAGCCATTAACGAATCTTCTTGGGGAGATATCCACCACGAGGGCCAGCCTATATATCTATAATAACAAAGATGATGTCGATGAGTTGGTGAAAGGGTTGATAGAAGCGCGGAGGTATTTCGGACGTGTCTGAGCCGCTGGATGAATTATATCGCGAAATAATAATGGATCATTATCATTCGCCGCGTGGGGCCAAAAAGCTGGATAATCCTGATATTAGCAATGAAGGGAAAAATCCATCCTGCGGCGATGAAATAGAAGTAGCGTTAAAAGTGGGCGATAAGACAATCGACGATGTATCGGTTGCCTGCAAGGGATGCGCGATTTCGGTGGCGTCGGGTTCGATGCTGGCGGAAGCTATTAAAGGGAAATCGCTGGAAGAAGTAAAGAAAATCGCCTCTACGGTGAGGGAGATGCTGAAAGGAAATCAGGTTGAACTTAGCGAAGAGATGGGTGATCTTGAAGTATTGCGTAGTGTCAATAAATTCCCGGTCAGAGTTAAATGCGCCTTGCTATCGTGGACGACGCTTATTGATTGTTTGGAATCTCTGGAAAATGAAAAGAAAACGAAAACCTCAACCACGGAATGACAGATGGTCAGCAAAGAAGATGTATTGGCGGCTGTAGCCACGGTGGAAGACCCAGAAATCGGATTGGGAGTAGTCGATCTGGGGCTAATTTATGATGTCGCGATTGCTGATGATAGCGCGATTTCTATCAGGATGACGTTGACCACGCCGTATTGCCCATATGGGCCGCAGTTAGTGGCCGAAGTACAAAAAGCGGCGCAAGATTTGCAGGGGGTGCCAAAAGCTGATGTTGAAGTTGTCTGGGATCCACCATGGGATGCTAAGACGATGGCATCGGATTACGCCAAAGACGTGTTGGGGATTTGGTAAAACGAATATTATCCGATTCAAACAATTCCCGCGATGATTCAAATGTAAACAATAAAAAAGGCGGTCGAGAAGGCCGCCTTTGCTGTTAGGCTATCAACATTTAGACTAAATGCCGGAGATTGATATACCTCGTTTTTGTAATTCCGCTATGAATGGTTCCACCGGCACGCATAATTCTTGGGGAAGGACACCGGTCGTTGAGATATAGCCATGGGTCTGCATCCAGGCGATGATAGCCGCCGGAAACGCAGTAGTTCGCATCATGGCGGTAAGATGTGGGTTGGATGTTGCTTTGTCGATAATAGTTATTTCATGTTTATTGCCGGAACCCTCAAATATGACTCTCATCAGAGTAACATCATCTCTGCAAATCGGGATATTGTTTTCGAACAAGACGCGCGCAAGATGGCGCGGAATAACTTTGCCGGATTTGGTTATAATCGGTTTTTCGTTGAAATATCCAAGTTCATACATGGCGCGGATTATGGCGCAATGACCCGGGTAGCGAATTGTTTTATAGTCGAGGTTCTTCAGGCGGTTTTTGTAGGTATCAACCAGAGTTGATGTGCCGCCCGAGGTGGTAAATGCTTCAAGCGCGCCATAAGGGGGCGGAAATTCGATTGATTCGATTTCGGAGAGCGGTTCTATAGTCTGGATTTTGCCATCGCGGATAATTCTGACCGGTTCGATATATTCGTTGATTAAACCTTCGACAGAAAATAGCCTTTCATATTTAAGAGCGCCGGTGGGTTTTTGAGGCAAGCCGCCGACCCTGATTTTTACCGAATCTACCCAGGGAAACCTTTCGATTCCCCAGCGGGTGAAAAGCGAGACCATGCCCGGGGCTAAACCACAATCGGGAATAACAGTGATGCCGGCTTTTTTTGCCTTTAGATTGAGCGCCAGTTGCTTATCGACAATAGCGCTGTTGCCGCCCATATCACAGAAATGCGTTTTGGTTTTAATAGCGGCTTTAGTGAAACCGAGATTGAATTCGTAATGGACGGCCGCCACTGCCGAGTCAACTTTGGTGAAAATTTTTTCGACCTGCGCCGGATTAGCGGCATCGAACGTTTGTGCTTTCAGACGCTTATCTTTCAGGAACGCTTTCGCATTCTCCAAAGCTTTCCGGTTGGAATCGGCGATGGTAACCAGATCGGTATCATCGTGGCGAAGTAAATCGTAGGCGACAGCTCGACCCATAAGGCCGGCGCCAAGGACGGCGTATTTCATTTAAC
>JAAYTW010000241.1 GCA_012517955.1 Candidatus Zixiibacteriota bacterium
ATCAATTCTTGATGTCCATACATCATTTGAAGTATCAGTATATAAGTAGCATTGAAAAATCGAATCAGCAATATTCCTATAATATGGATCGCCGGTCAACTCATAAAATCTTGAATAAAAACAAAGCGCCATTCCCTGGGCCAGGCCCGAATACCAGGGAGCCATCATTGCGTCATGAAAACTGCCTCCGTGAAGTATGTGGTTGAATTCATAGGGGATATATATTGAATTATGAAAGCGATTCCCTAAAATCATTAGCCTGTCTGAATATTTTCGCGCCAAATGTAAGTATGACGTATCGCTGCTGAGTTCATAACTAGATAGGTATACCAATCCCCAAGCGAGAATTGGCCATGGATGATAATACCATTGCCCGTCTACCTGGGATACGATTACGCCGTTATCGTCATGGGTGTAAGTAGGCTCTAATCCGACAGGTGAACCAATATTATACCAGGGCCTATTTCGATATTGGATGTCGTTGTCCAGTGAATATTCATTATGAAGGATATCAGGAATCGGGTTTAGGGGATTAGTTGGCATATGATTGGAGCAAGATGTCATAACTAAAATGAGTAATATCGGCATTATGATTTTGAGATTGAAACCAGATTTAAATAATTGATTTAATTGGTTCTTTTTCATTGCGATATCCTGCGTTTGTCTTTCATATTATTGCCATACTTTCGCTTTTTAAATGGCGACAACAAAATATCCATTTTCAATAGCGCGGTCAAGGGCAAATATATGTTTTTTGGGCTAGTTAGCCCGTTACCCAAAAATGCGCCACGATAAGTTCTTGATTATTTTTATGAACCAACTTATCCTATCCCGGTATAAGTAATTTTGGAATATTAATTTCTTTAAAAATAAACGAACTGCGGTAAAAGGAGTTGTGAATGGTTGAAGCTAAAGGCCTATGCATGAATTATGGCACTACCCAGGCCTTAATCGATGCCTCATTCACCGCGCCGGATAATCAGGTGATGGGGCTTCTGGGACCAAACGGCGCCGGGAAAACGACATGTATGAAAATTATAACCACGCAGATGGTTCCAACCTCCGGTACGGCGGCTGTCTGCGGGTTAGATATCCTTAACAATGCCGCCGAGGTTAGACAAAAGATAGGATATCTGCCGGAAACCGCGCCTGTCTACAACGATATGGAAGTGGTCGAATATCTTGAATTTGTCGGCAGGGGACGCGGTCTCGATGATTCCAATTTGAAGAATCGGATTGATTGGGTGGTCACGTCGTGCCGTCTGAAAGAAGTGTATCGTCGTCCGATAGGCGAGTTATCGCGCGGGTATCGTCAAAGAGTCGGCTTGGCGCAGGCCTTGATTCATGATCCGGATGTGTTGATATTGGATGAGCCGACATCAGGACTAGACCCCCTTCAGATTATCAGCATTCGGCAGTTAATTAAAGACCTTTCGGCCAAGAAAACGATTATTTTTTCGACCCATATTTTACAAGAGGTCGAAGCTATTTCCGATAGAATCGTGATTATCAATGAAGGAAGAATTATCGCGGATGGCACTCCTGATGAGCTTCGGCAAATAGCCAATGAAGAACCCGGTTTCTTTCTTGAGGTTAAAGCCGCGCGCGCCGAAATCGAGAATAATCTTAAAGACAATAACGGCGGATTTAACGTGAATTTCGTCTGCGATAAAGGAGAATTCAATCGTTTCTATATCACGGGCAAAGACCCGGAGGAAATCTGGAAGAAAGTATCTTCCAAAATTAATTCGGCAGGTTGGCTTATCAAGGAATTTAGTCCCACAAAACCCAGCCTGGAGCAGGCTTTTATCCAGCTTACCAAAGAAAGTAGGGCCAAATGAAAAACATAAAGACAATATTCGCACGCGAATTCGCGGCCTACTTCAACGCCCCAATCGCCTACATTTTTATTGTGGTATTTTTGGCCGTGAACAGCGGTTTGTTTATGACCTCGTTCTTTTTATCCGGAACCGCCGATATGCGCGGCTTTTTTAGTCTTTTGCCGATTACCTTAATCGTATTCATTCCGGCTATTACGATGCGGTTGTGGTCTGAGGATTCGAAAAGCGGCACAATCGCTCTTTTGCATTCATTTCCGATGTCGGCGATGGATTTGGTGTTGGGTAAGTTTTTTGCCAGTTTTCTGTTTTACCTGATAGCCCTTGCCGGCACATTAATTATCCCTATCATGATACTATTTTTGGGCCGTCCGGATATGGGGCCGATAATCGGTGGTTATTTCGGTTCCGCGTTGTTGGGGGCGTTCTATCTGGCGATAGGTATATTTATCTCGGGTTTATTCAAAGACCAGATTATCGCGTTTATTTTAGGGATGGTTGCCTGTTTTGTGTTTTATATGGCGGGCACCGATTATATCGCGATTGTTCTGGATGGTTGGATTGGCGGACTGGGAACCGTTATCAACGGCGCTTTTGGCACGGCAAATCATTTTGCCTCGATTGAACGAGGGGTAATCGATATTCGCGACATAATTTATTTCTGTTCTTACACAATTCTTTTCCTCTGGTTGAATTCGGTGACCGTTGAACAACTCATGCGTCGTCTCGCCGACAAGAAATTCACGATTAATGCGGTTGCCGGTTTGGCGGTAATTTTCATGTTAAATCTCGTTATCGGCAATATGCATCTCGGGCGTTTCGATTTAACATCCGGGGGGATGTACACTGTGAGCCCCGCCGCCAAAAATATCCTGCGCAAACTCAAGGACGCGCCGGTTACGGTGAAATATTATGTGTCTCCTAAAGACAAGATGCCGGCGGCCATGAAAACCATCGAACGGGATGTCACCGATATTTTGCGCGAATTTGAAATGGTATCGAAGAGGTTCAAATATGAAGTCATCGATCCTACGACCGATGTCGATATGGCGAAAACCCTTCAAAATAAAGGAATAAATCCGTTTGATACCCGATCGGTGGAGAAAGACGCTTTTAATATAAAACGCGTATATTCGGCAATCGCGATTTCTTACCTGGATAAACCGGAAGAAGTGATTCCTCAAATAGTGCCTCAAAACATCTCAAATTTGGAATACGAAATCCTATCGCGAATCTACCGGATGACCATGCCGGCGAAACCAAAAGTCGTCTTGGTCGCTCCTTTCGACGAGTCCAATATGGATCCCCGTCAGCGGCAAATGATGATGCAGATGGGCCGCAACATGCCCGAAAAAGAGGATCATTATAAAAATATCACTCAGATGCTTCAAAATGAAAATTACGATGTTATCAGGTGCGAATTGACCGAACAAGATCCTCTGCCGCCATCTTACGATATGATAATTGTCATTTCTCCTGAATATCTTTCCGAGCGGGCCAAATATGAAATAAATAAGGCGGTGGTTTCAGGAAAGGCCGTTATTATTGCCGCCCAGAATTACAAATTCAGCTATATGCCTCAACCGGGGATGGGAATCCAAGTGATGCCCCAGAAACAGCAACACGGCCTTAATACTCTTCTGGAAAAATATGGTTTGGGTATCGCGAATAATATCCTTATGGATGAGAACCAAGAGGTTTTATCAATACCGGTGAGGCAAACAATCGGCGGTTTTATTCCGATGACGGTGGAACAGCCGGTAAAACTTCCAATTCAGATTAAGGTCACCGATCAAGGTATGAACAACAGGCTGTCGATAACCAGTCGTTTGGGAAGCATTCTTTATCTTTGGGGTTCGGCTATAAATTACGATAAGTCGAAATTGTCTCAGATGGGTTTGGAATCGGATGTGCTTTTAAACTCATCGGCCAAATCATGGGAGATAGCATCGACGGGCGGGATGATATCTGCTGATGATATCAATCCGCGCAAACAAAAAATTATCGGATCGCAGCCTCTGGGAGTGTTGGTACGTGGTCAATTTCCTGATGCTTATGCTGATATGGAGCCTCCCAAATGGCCCGGCGATACAACATCGACGCGGCCGTCGGCTCCAATAATCGAGAAGAAACCGGGCAAAATGATTTTATTCGGATGCGGCGAGATGTTTACCGATCAAGTGGTTGGAGCGTTTGACAATGCCGTTTTGATGTTGAATTCGGTTGATGCTCTGCTTTTAGGTGACGACCTGATTAATGTTCGTTCAAAGATGGTCAGTGAGCGATATATCAAAGAGACCTCGGCCGCCACTAAGATGTTCTGGAGATTTTTGGTGATTATTCTGATTCCGGCGATTTTGGTCGTCATAGGAATACTCCGCTATATGATGCGTCGTCAGCGGCGGGAAACATATCAGCGGCTTTTGGGACAGGCGCAATAAGGGAGGATTTATGAAAAATAAAAACTTCATAATTTTAATAGCCGTACTAATAGCGCTTATCTTAATTTATGTCATACAGCAATTCGCCACCGGCAAAAAATCGTTAAGCGAATCGGAACAGGTAATGTTCCCGGGTCTGGATTCGACCGCCGTTAAAATTATAAAGGTGTATAAACGAGATTATCCCGATTCCGGCGTGGTTTTCGCTCGACAGGATACAGGTTGGATAGTAACGTCTCATTTCGACGCACCGGCGAAAAACGCCGACGTTTGGAAACTAATCAGCGATATTAAGGCCCTAACCGGCGAGATTCGTTCAACAAACCCCGAATTGTTGACGGATTTTGACTTGACTGATTCGCTGGCCCTTAATATCGTTTTGCTCGACGGCAATTCTTCTCCGTTGGTTCATATGCTGGTCGGTAAAGGGGTGGCTGGAGCCGGTCGATCGAGTTTTATCAGAAAAAACGGCGAGAACACTGTATATAAAGCCAGCGAAAATTTCCTGTCTAGATTTTCCTTGTGGGACGCCAAGCCTTATACGAGAATCCCCATCAATCGGGTGGTGGACCTCAAGATAGCGACAATCGCGGTCGATAGCATGCAATCTCTTCAGATTATTACTAAAGGTAAAACCTATCTGTTTGAGCGGCAGCAACAATCAAGCGATGATTCAGCCTCGCCGGCGCGTTATGTATGGGTTCAAACGGAGCCGGCTAAAGGGAAATCGCTGGAAGATCGCGATATCAGTGGAATCGCCAGCAGACTTTGTTCGATGTCGGGCACGGATTTACTTCGCTCTGATAATCTGGCTGCGTTTGGACTGGATAAGCCGCAATATCAAGCGAATGTAGCGTTTAATGGTGGAACCAAACTTTCTTTCTCGTTTGGCGCGATGGCGGATACGGTCGCGAAAACGCATTATACGATGGTTAATGTGAAACCGTTTATCTACAAAGTGACAGATCCCGTGTTTCAGGGATTATTCGAGAATCCATTTAAGCCGAAAGAATCGCCCAAGAAAAAATAGAATTCAAATCGTCAGTCATGACCGCCGAATCTTAATTGGTTCGGCGGTTTTAATTTGGTGGTAATTTAAGAATATTCTTAGTGTTACGAAAATTGGATTGACCGGGCGTATCAAATCGATATAATATAGTACCTATGAGAATCGTTTGGGCACTTATTCTGTTTTTGTGCGTTTACGCGAAGGCTGACGTTATTCAAGTGACCAGCGTATCCCAAGCCTTAAGCTTTGGCGTGAATAATAAAACCGTCTACCAGGATTTACAAACGGCTATCGACAAATCGGCAAGCGGCGACACGATTAAAATCGAAGCCGGTACATTTAGCGCGCGCCCGACACAGTTTATTGAAAACCTATGTGGCAACTGCCAAAACCATCACACTAAGGTTCATGCGAGTAGAGGATTCCTGATTGAAAATAAAGCTTTAATCATAATTGGAAGCGGGCGGGATTCAACGATACTGGTCACGGGGGCGGGTTACGGCGTATTATTTATAAATTCGCGGGGTTCGCAGATTAGTAATCTCAAAATCACCGGCGGCCATCGAGATAATGATGGTAATGCCACCGACGCGGCAGTAGTTGTCAGAAATTCAAAGGTAAAAATCTATAACTGCCTGATTTCAGATAACACTGACCGTCCGGACAGCCTGGTGGTTGGAATCGGTGGGATTTTTGGGCGCGAAGGGTCGGAACTGGAAATCAGCGATAATATTATTAAAAACAACGGTTGGGATGGGATTGCGTTATATCGGGGGGCCACGGCGGTTATTCATGATAATGTCATTGATGGAGGACGGGGCGCCGGTATCGGTATTACCTGGGATGCGGTGGCGCTGGTATATCGTAATATCGTTAAAAACTATTGGAAAGGAATCGGGGCATTCGGCGCAACGCGGGTGGTTGCCTCCAACAATCTGGTCGCCGATAATCTTGGCTGGGGTATTATTGTAACCGGCAGCGCTTACATGGATGTTACCAATAATGTCGTGGCTCATAATGGAAACTGCGGCCTGGCGATATGGTCCGACAGCGCCGGCGGCCGTTTCGCCAACAATATCGTGGTTGACAACGGCTGGCGTGATGAATGGGTATGTCCGCAAGTCGGGTTTTGGAATTACGGATATCCCGATAGGTTTATAATATCGCACAACGATATTTTTAATAACAACGGCGGTCAATATCGCGATATGCCGGACCAAACCGATAGGTTCGGTAATATATCGGCCGATCCGGGATTTGTCGCCGCAGATGATTATCATTTGTCGGAAAAATCTCCTTGCCGCGATACCGGCGATGAAGGAATAACCGACAATGACGGTTCGCGTTCAGATATGGGAATATATGGCGGACCGAGGGGCCGCTAATTTAGGGCAACTGTTTTGAATAAAAATCAAATTATGTCGGATTTATAGGTTTTTAATATGGCTGATATTCATTCAACGGCAATAGTCGCCAATCCGGCGCTTATACCCGATAGTGTAAGGGTGGGACCATACGCGATTATTGAGGATGATGTAACCTTAGGGGCGAATATCTGGATTGATTCGCATGTTTCGATAAAATCGGGAACGAGAATCGGTCCAGGAACGAAAATATTTCACGCGGCTGCAATCGGTGGTCCGCCTCAGGATTTGAAATTCGCCGGCGAAAAAACGGAGTTGCTTATAGGCGCTAACTGTAAAATCCGCGAATATGCTACACTGAACCGCGGGACAATCGCACGTGGCAAATCCGAACTGGGCGACAATTGTCTGATGATGGCTTATTCGCATCTGGCGCATGACTGTATCGTCGGCGATAATGTAATAATCGCGAATACCGTTCAGATGGGCGGTCATGTCGAAATTCACGATTACGCAATCGTCGGCGGAGGCAGTCTTATTCATCAATTTTGTCGAATCGGCGCTCATTCGATGGTTGGCGGCGGCTATAAGGTCAATCAGGATATTTTGCCTTACAGCCTCAACGCCGGTTACCCTATTCGATGCGTTGGATGAAATATGGTGGGGCTTAAACGACGGGGGTTTTCCGGCCCTACGCTTGCCGCCTTAAAGCAGGCTTTTTTCTTTTTATTAAGCAGTAAATTAAAAACCGACCAAGCGCTGGCCAAAATCGAAAGCGAGATTGAGCCAATTCCCGAAATAAAGCTATTGGTCGATTTTATTAAAACCTCGGAGCGGGGAATTACCAAACGTTAAGTTGCCTAACCCGGCGTGATTAACGAGAAGAATCCAGTATTAACGTGCAAGATGTACTAATTATCGCGGGGGAGGTTTCCGGCGATTTGCTGGGAGCCGGACTGGTCAGGGAGTTCATCTCTATTAATCCTGACGTAAAATTTTTCGGCTTTGGCGGCGATAGAATGGCTGACGCGGGAGTTGAATTGATTTGTCATGTTAGGCAATTGGCCATTCTTGGTATTTGGGAAGCGGTTAAAAACTACCTGTATATAAAAAATATCCAGAAACAGCTTCTACAAATTGTAAAAGAACGCAAACCTTCAATGGCCATTTTAATCGACTATCCCGGATTCAACCTGAATCTGGCCCCTAAATTGAAAGCGATGGGGATTTCTATTTATTACTATGTTAGTCCCCAAATTTGGGCTTGGGGGAGCGGGCGAATCAAAAAGATAAAACGGAATGTCGATTTGATGGCTGTGTTGTTTGATTTCGAAAAAGAAATTTACAATCGAGAAGGAGTTGCCGCAGTCTGGGTCGGTCACCCGATTCTCGATGAAATAACGATTAGAAAACGCGAATCGGTATTTCGTGAAAAAAATAACCTCGAGGACAAAGATATTATTATTGGTCTGTTTCCGGGATCGCGGCAATCCGAAGTCAAGCGGCTGCTTCCTGAAATGCTGAAAGCCATCCCAAAAATCCAGCGGCGGTTTCCGTCGATAAAGCCGATAATCGCCAAGGCCGATTCGCTGGATGAATCGTTCTATCAAAAGATATTCGAACAGCAAAAACTATCAGCGCGGTTTAACAAAAGCGCGAATTACGAATTGATGGCGTACTCCAAGCTATGTCTGGTTTGTTCAGGGACAGCCACTCTCGAATGCGGAATAATTGGAACACCGCTCTTGGTGTTATATAAAACGTCGTTTTTAACTTATATAATCGCCCGATGGCTGATAAAAATCAAATATATCGGCCTGGTGAATATATTATTGCGTCGAGCGATTGTTCCCGAACTGATACAGTATCGCTGCAATCCTGATAGTATTGCCGCCCACGCTATAATGTTTTTAGAAAATTCCGCCAAATATCATTCTGTTAAAACGGAACTTTCCAACCTAAAGAGCCATTTGGGCAAATCGGGAGCATCCCGAAACGCGGCCGTGGCCGCCGTTGGGTTATATAATCGTATCGGTAAGTATTGAGAATCGATGTGAAGTCATAATATGTTCTTGTTTTATCAAATAGGTATGGCGGCGGCTATTCTGCTGGCGACTCCGTTTTTTTTATATAAAGGTATTTTCGGGAAACGGGGTTTTACTGAAAGGTTAGGTAATTGGAATTATCCTGTCGGGCAGGGAAAGACCATTTGGTTTCATGCCGCATCCATGGGCGAACTAAAAGCGATAGCGGCGATAATTCCGATACTGAAACAGCAACGCCCGAATATCAGGCCGGTGGTAACCACAATAACCAAAACGGGCTGGGAGAAGGCCAAAAACCTCGATCTCGGCGCCGACGTGTTTTTTGCTCCACTCGACTTCGATTTTGTCGTTAGAAGGGTAATCCGGCGAATCAAGCCGGCGTTGTTGGTGTTGGTGGAAACCGAAATTTGGCCTTGCCTTATAAAAACCGTCGATAGCGCAGGAGTCCCCATCGTTATCGCCAATGCCCGTTTATCGCATAAATCGTTCCGCAATTATAAATACGTTCGACCGTTCATAAAGTCAGTGTTGAGTAAAGTCGATTTTATCATGGCGCAAAGCGAAGAAGACGCTCGCAGATTTATCGCCTTGGGCGCCTCCGATAGTTGCGTGGACGTTTACGGTAATATAAAGTTCGATCAGGCGACGAATCCGATTAACGGGCAAATCGCCGCCGATTTGGCGGCGCACTTAAGTAAGTCGGAAAATTTCATATTTATAGCCGGTTCGGTGCGCGAAAAAGAAATTGATTCAGTAGTAGAAGCAATCGGACACGTTGTTTTAAAGCAAAAAAATTGCATATCGATTATCGCGGTTCGCCATTTGAAAAATATGAGGCTATTAGAAAGCGGTTTAAAACGAGCGGGTCTTCGATATTTGAAACGGAAAGAACTGTCGAGGTACGATAACGAAGCTGATACTCCCAGTATTATTGTTTTGGATACCATGGGCGAATTAGGCGGTTTATATAGTAAAGCAAATCTATCGTTTGTCGGCGGTTCTTTGGTTCCGATTGGAGGGCATGATCCGCTGGAACCGGCAGCGGCGGGATGCGCCGTTTGTTTTGGGCCGTATATGGAAAACAGCTTGTCGGCATCGCGCCAACTGCTCGAATCGGGCGGGGCGAGGCAAGTCGCCGATGGTCGCCAATTGGGCGATTTAATAATTGAACTTTCGCAAAACCGCCAGGCCGCCTATTCAATGGGGGAAAAAGCCAGGCAGACCGTTTTAAAGCATGCCGGCGTCTCGCGTCGAATTGTGACGAAATTAACCGAGTACATTTAAAATGAGTCTGCCGTTACGCGTATTGTTTTTCCCGCTGGCGATTATGTATGGGATAATAATCGTTTTCTGGGATTTGTATTGGCGTTTTGCGCCAAAGATAAAATTGTCGAGCAAGGTCATTTCGGTTGGAAATATCGTCGCCGGTGGAACCGGTAAGACGCCGCTGGTTATTTATATCGCCAAGATGGCAAAGGAGGCGGGTTTTAAAACCGCAGTGGTTGCGCGTGGATATAAGCGGCGAAAAAAAGAAATGACCGAAGTCGGCGGTGATGACAAGTGGGAGACCGTCGGCGATGAACCGCTGGAGATATTTCGGGCGGCGCCGGGAGTAAGGGTCTATGTCGGCGAATCCAAAGCCCGGGCGGCCGGGAAGGCGGCGGCCGATGGAGCGGAAGTCATTATTGTTGATGATGGTTTCCAGCATCGAGGGTTGTGCCGAGATGTTGATCTTGTATGCCTTGATGCCAGCCAACCGTTTGGGTCGGGATGGCTGTTGCCCGCAGGAAAACTTCGAGAACCCAGATATAACTTGAGAAGAGCGGATGCCCTTATTTTTACGTCATACGATAAAGATAATAATACTATCGATAAAGTGGTTGATTATGGCAGGCGCCCACATTTCTTTTCAGTTCCCAGGCTCGTTTCTTTCGCCAAGTTGGATGATAATTCGGCGGCCAGCGGCGACACTATCGCTCGATTCAAGTCAATCGCATTCTGCGGTCTGGCCAATCCAAATAAGTTTAAAATGACTTTAAACAGGGCGGGAATAGCGCCGCTTAAATTTCGTTTCTTTTCCGACCATCATCGCTATTCGCGATTTGATATCGAAATGCTTATGGCTATGGCTCGACGTGAAAATGCCGACTGTTTGATTACCACTCGCAAGGATGCGGTAAAGTTCGATTCTGTTGCTTTTGGTGACTTGCCCGTGTATTATACCGTGATTGATATTACAGTCAGCGACGAGACGGAATTTAAAAAGATGATTGGGCTATGAATAAATCATTTGACATAATCGTAATCGGGACAGGTATCGCCGGGCTGATGTATGCTTTGAAGACAGCCAAGCTGGGCAAAATCGCCATGATTACAAAAAAGGGCGGCACGGATACATCAACGAATTACGCTCAGGGCGGAATAGCCTCGGTATTGAGCGGAACCGATAATTTCGCCAATCACATTCATGATACTCTCGTGGCCGGATGTGGAATTTGCAATCGGAGAGTGGTGGAAAAAGTGGTTCGGCTGGGGCCGAAATACATAAAAGAACTTGCCGACGCGGGAGTGGCGTTCACTAAACGGGGTGGACAATATGAATTGGGCAGGGAAGGGGGTCATTCTCATAACAGAGTCGTTCATTCAGCCGATCATACCGGAAGAAATATCGAAAAAGCCCTAATAGAATCAGTGAGAAATCATAGGAATATCGAAATTTTCGAGGAGCACACCGCAATCGATTTAATCACCGAATATCATTTTACCGGCGTAACTCCCAGAAGCGGTCCGACCTGTTTCGGCGTCTATGTATACGATAATAAGCGAATGAAAGTCGATGCATTCGCGGCGCGGTTGGTAGTGATGGCCACCGGCGGAGCCGGGCAGACATATCGACATACGACTAACCCTGCTATCGCCACCGGAGACGGGGTAGCGATGGCATACCGGTCAGGGGCGGCAATCGGTAATCTTGAATTCGTTCAATTTCACCCCACATGCTTATACACACCCGGTTATGAGCCATTTTTAATTTCCGAGGCTGTCCGCGGCGAAGGGGGCAAGCTTATCAATCGTAATGGTTATCGATTTATGGAGAATTCTCATCCGATGGCCGAATTGGCGCCCAGGGATATTGTGGCCAGGGCAATCGATATGGAGTTAAAGGACACCGGCGCCAAATGCGTTTATATCGATATAACCCATCGCGGTAAAACCTTCATCGAACGACGTTTCCCCACCATCGTGAAAACATGCCGCGCCAGAGGAATCGATCCGGTGAAACAACCGATTCCGGTTGTACCGGCGGCTCATTATTTCTGCGGCGGCGTGATTACCGATATCCATGGGCGCACTTCCATAAAACGACTCCTGGCGGCCGGCGAAGTTGCCTGTACGGGGATGCATGGAGCGAACCGCTTAGCGTCAAATTCGCTTTTGGAGGCGGTGGCGTTTGCCGATTTTTGTTCGGCCTGGACGATTGCCAACTGGCCCAAACTAAAGGCAAAAAAAATCGCGCAGCCACCTGCTTGGGATGAATCCGGAGTGTTCGATCATCGGGAGTGGGTTTTGGTGTCGCACGACCTAGAAGAGATTCGCCAACTTATGTGGGATTATGTCGGGATTGTTCGTTCCAATAATCGCTTGAAAATCGCGCTTGACCGTTGTGCTATAATGCGTGAACAAATAAAATCGTTTTACAAAAAAAATCCGGTTCGTCTCGAAGTGTTGGAGCTTCGCAACATAGCCGAAGTCGCTTATATTTTGATTCAATCGGCATTATCGAGGAAGGAATCGCGCGGTCTGCATTGTAATCTCGACTATCCCGGTATCGATGATAAACATTTCAAGAAAAATACGATTATCCAGAGGAAATTCTCTATTGATGGCCGATAAAATTATTATTCTTGATTTCGGTTCACAATATTCGCAGCTTATCGCAAGAAGAATTCGCGAACAAAAAGTATTTTCCGAGTTGGTGCGATTCGATTCGCCGGTTCCCAGGCCCGAACCACAGCTTAAGGGAATTATTCTTTCCGGCGGCCCGTCCTCGGTACATGATAAAAACGCTCCTAAATTAGATAGAAGGTGGCTGGATTTGGGAGTTCCCGTTTTAGGGATTTGCTATGGCCTTCAATTATTGGCGCACAAATTGGGCGGGCAAGTCAGCCGCGCTAAAAATCGCGAATATGGCCCGGCTAATCTCAAACTGTTAAAAACGAAATCGCCGATTACAAAAGGCCTGCCGTCGAAATCGTTGGTTTGGATGAGCCATGGCGATTCGGTGAACAAGCTGCCTACAGGTTTTGTGCCTGTCGCCTCGACCGATACGCTGAAATACGCGATTATTGAAAACCGCGCCAGAGGTATCTATGCTCTGCAATTCCATCCGGAGGTGGCTCATACCCAGTTTGGCGAAAAGATAATCGGCAATTTTCTGTTTGAAATCTGCGGATGTAAAGCTAATTGGACAGCTTCGGCGTTTATCGAAAGCCATGTTAGAAATTTAAAAAAGCAGCTTGGCGGTAAGAAAGTGATTTGCGCTTTATCAGGCGGCGTCGACTCATCGGTGACAGCGGCGCTGCTGAATAAAGCTATAGGCAAAAATCTGCATTGTGTTTTTATAGATAACGGCCTGCTTCGGCAAAACGAAGCCGCCGAGGTGATGAAATCATATCGCAAACTGAATTTAAATATAAAGCGTATTGATGCTTCCGATTTATTTTTACGACGCCTTAAAGGCGTAGCCGATCCCGAACGCAAACGTAAAATTATCGGCCGGACTTTTATCGAGCTATTTTCCCGCGAAGCCAAAAAGCTTGGCAAAATCGAATATCTGGCTCAGGGTACGCTCTACCCTGACCTTATCGAATCGATTTCGTTCAAGGGGCCGTCGGCTACGATAAAATCGCATCACAATGTCGGCGGCTTGCCCAAACGGATGCATTTGAAACTGGTAGAACCGCTAAAAGAATTGTTCAAGGATGAAGTCCGCGAGGTCGGACTGAAATTGGGATTGCCCAGAGGGCTTATCATGCGCCATCCGTTCCCCGGACCCGGATTGGCTGTGCGGATTATCGGCGCGGTGACAAAAGAACGCACTCAACTGTTGGCGAAAGCCGATAGGATATTTATCGATGAACTGCATGAGAGCGGATTATATGATAAAACCTGGCAGGCGTTCTGTGTGCTTCTGCCGGTGAAAAGCGTCGGTGTGATGGGGGATGAGCGCACTTACGAAAACGTGGTGGCCTTACGCGCGGTAACATCCCAGGACGCCATGACCGCCGATTGGGCGCGTTTGCCCGATGATTTTCTGGCGCGGGTGTCGAATCGAATTATCAACGAAGTGCGCGGCATCAATCGGGTGGTGTATGATATATCATCGAAACCGCCGGCGACGATTGAATGGGAATAAAAAATAATCGTTTTATGCTGCTATGAGCCCTAGGGCTCATGACTTACTTGATAAAATCACTCGGGTTGAATTGAATTCGTCCAAATGTTATGTCGAAACCGCAAGGGTTTCGACCTACGGTATCTGTCCTAAATGATATTTTTTAAACC